>JAYTKG010000683.1:0-6266 GCA_043730435.1 Acidimicrobiia bacterium
AAAAAGCTTCGCTCGCCGAGCTGCGCGACATTCCCGGCCGCTTCAGGGTCAACAAGATTATCGTTGAGGAACTAGCGAAGCATACGGTGGAATAGCCGCCTCGAGGGCGACAGCTTCACGAGTCTTCAACACCAACCGAGTAAGGGTTATGACAACTGCGGTTGCGCCAACGATGTGCACCGCGACCAGGCCTGCTGGCAACTTTGTGAAGTACTGGGCATAGCCAACGCCGCCCTGCAGAAAGACCGCGAAGAGCACCGCGGTGAGGCGATCCTCCAGAACGGGCCAAGCCGGGGTTTTTCGGATCTTCCAGAACAGATAGAGCAATGACCCAAGTAACACCATCACCAAAATGCTGTGGACGCGCGCAACCGAATCAAGGTGGAAGCCGAACCGCTTGATGGGTTCGACCTTGCCTGCCTTATCGGTGATCGATCCGCTGTGCGGACCCGTGCCGGTCACAACCGTCCCGCTCACAACCGCAATTACTCCGACCGCTGCGCAGACACGCACGAGGCGGCGAACCGATTCGGGAACGGTGGGGCGATAAGCGCGTGCCGTGTCCTCGCTGGCACGTTGGTGGAGGACCAGGGATGCCACGAGCACCACGGCCGATAAAAGGAAGTGAGCCATAAGCGCAATCGGGTGCAGGTGGCTGAGAACCAGGATGCCACCGACGACGCCCTGAAGCAGGAACCCAACGACCAACGACAGCGACAATCGAGTCAGATCTTTTCGGCGCGGGTCACGGAGCAGCGAACCCGCCAGCGCCCCCATGATGGCCACAGCCATGAGCCCGGTGAAAAGCCGGTTGACCTGTTCGATTAATTGGTGACTGTTTGCTGCTCCGACCAGGGTGCCCTTCTCGCACTGCGGCCAACGACTACAGCCAAGGCCCGACCCTGTAAGCCGCACCGCCGCACCGGTAAGGATGATGATCGATAAGAAGACCAGCGCCGCCCACGTCCACCGTCGATACGCCTCCGGAGTAATTCGACGAACAGCCACCCAAAGAGCCTACGCAGGGTTAGACGGCACCCTGAAGACGGGCGGCCGCCAGGGTGTTTTCGAACAGGCAGGCAATGGTCAGCGGACCGGTGCCACCGGGCATGGGCGTAACCCATCCGGCAACCTCGGAGACCGGTCCGAAATCGACATCACCCACGATGCCTGCTTCTGAGCGGCTAATGCCCACGTCGATCACGGCCGCGCCCGGCTTGACCATGTCGGCGGTGATGATGCGGGCCTGGCCGACCGCAGCGACAACGATGTCAGCCTCACGGACGACGGAGGCCAGGTCGGCCGTGCGCGAGTGGGCGACCGTGACCGTGGCGTCAATCCCCTTTGCGGCCAGCAGCAACACCGCGGGCAAACCAACAAGGGTGGATCGGCCAAGCACGAGTGCACGCTTACCAACGGTCGGCACGTTGTAGTGCTCTAGCAGACGCATGACCCCGAGCGGCGTGCACGGCACCAGACCCGGCAGGCTTCGAACGAGACGGCCGAGACTCACCGGAGTGAGACCATCGACGTCCTTGTTCGCCGGAATGAGCGCCAGCACTGGCTCAGGGTCGAGGCCTTTGGGCAGCGGCATCTGCACCAGGATGCCGTGCACGCTCGGGTCAGCTGCCAGCGCCGCAACGGTCTCTTCGACCTGGGCCTGGGTGGCGGTAGATGGAAGGTCGGTGTGGCGGGACGTGAATCCGATCTGGCCAGCGGCTTTGTTCTTGGACGCGATGTAGTACTTGCTCGGGCCGTCGTCACCAACGAGCACGGTGGCCAGACAAACGGGCGGGCTGCCGAGGCGCACCAATTCCGCAGCCAGGTTCTCTCGCAGCTGCGCGGAAAGGGCGGATCCGTCCATGATTGTTGCGGTCATCGGGTTGCCTCCATAGTCGCCGCATCATACTGAATGTCTCGACATTCCCCCGATACGCGTTTCGGACCCGAGCGTTGACTACCGTTACACCGTGAAGCGTCCGACTGTAGAAGAACGGCGGGGAGAAATCCTCGACGCCACCGCCCAAGTTGTGGTGGAACGAGGGTTCGCTGGCACGCGTGTTGCCGACGTTGCCCGTCGCCTCGGCATCTCCACCGGACTCATCCATTATCACTTCGAATCGAAGGACCAACTTTTCGCGGACACCTTCGAACGTGCCGCCAACGCCGACCTTGATCGGCTCGCCGCCGAAGTGGCCGAAGTCGGTTCGGCTGTCGCCAAACTGGACGTCATCTTCCGTTTGTACTCCCCCGAAAGCGCCGAGCCGGGTTGGATGGTCTGGATCGACGGATGGGGTGAGGCATTGCGCACCCCAGCGCTCAAGAAGCTCAGCCAGGATCTCGATCTGCGGTGGAAAGAGTTGCTGCAGGACATCATTCAGAACGGCATCAAGAACCAAGAGTTCACCTGTCCCGACGTGCACGGCACCGCGTGGCGACTGGCGGCGCTGCTCGACGGCCTGGCGGTGCAGGTCACCGTGCATGAGGGTGTGATTTCAAACGATGAGGTGTTGCGGTTCGTGCGCATCGCGGCCAGCGCCGAACTGTCGATACCAGTGGCATCCTTCGAGGTCGCTACATGAGTGACGGCACCGGCGACACCACGCCGGAACAAGTCACAGGGGACGCAGGAACAACCGACGCAGGTTCACCGAGCGCCGAGATCTTCGATCGCCGTGCGGAACTGCTGGTCGCCGCTGCGATGGCGGCTTTCGTCATTGTGTTCAGCCGCCTCGTACTTCTGCGCCACAACCAGTTCCGCACCATCGATTTCGACCTCGGCATCCACGATCAGTCGATTTGGCTGTTGAGCAAACTCAAGTCGTTCTGCACGGTGCGCGGGTTGCCGGTGTTCGGCCATCACGCCACCTTCGGCTACATCATGCTGATCCCGCTCGCGTGGCTCGGCGCGGGGCCGAACGTGTGGAACATGTTGCAGGTGATCGCCCTTGCGGCAGGCGCCTATCCGCTGTTTCACCTGGCTCGGATGCGACTTCAGAACGAGTGGCTTGCCGTGGTACCCGCCATCATCTGGCTGCTGCAACCACCACTGCAAGCCTTCGCCTGGGAGACGTTCCACCCCGAGGTCATCGCACTGCCCTTTCTTTTGTGGGCCTACCTGGAAGGCGAGCGGAAGCACTGGCGTTCCTTCGCCGGATTGCTCATCTTGACCATGTGCTGGAAGGAGGATCTGGCGCTCGCTGTTGTAGGTCTCGGCCTGTACTACTTGGTTCGCAAACGCCTTCGCATCGGCGCCTATCTGGTCGCCGGTGGTTTGGCCTGGTTCGTGATCTTCGGCGCGATTCTGGTGCCCCATGAAGCAGGCGGAAAGACGGTATACGGAGGGTTGTACGGGGATCTTGGCGAGACCTCGGCTCAGGTCGCCAAGACGGGCATCTTGCACCCCGATCGCATCGTGCGTCGGCTCGCCGATACTCAGGCCGGCTCCTACGTGCGAGACCTGATCGCGCCAATGGGTTTCACACCCTTGGCTGCTCCGGGCGCGTTACTCATCGGTCTTCCGCAGGCCGCCGTCAACCTGTTGACGCTGGCCGATTTCACCCACGACCTTCGCTATCACTACTCGGCCATACCGCTGGCGTCCACCGGCATCGCGATGGTCGAAGGTCTTGCAGCCATCTACCGACGGCGTAAGGCGTGGGGCCGGGCGGCCGTTGGGGTTGCCGGGGCCGCGGCACTCACAGCAACCGTCGTGTGGGGCCTCAGCCCGTTGGGGTTGCGTTACGACACCGGCTACTGGCCCCTTCGACCCACCACCGATCGCGAAGTGCGCGAGCAATCGCTCCGGCTCATCGGACCACATGACGCGGTATCGGCCGACTACTTCTTGGTGCCGCACCTCACCCATCGAGACGTCGTCTACACCTTCCCGAATCCGTGGGCCAACAAGAACTACGGCATCTCTGCCGATAGCCACGGTGATGTGGCTGCGGTTCGCTGGCTCGCCGTCGACCGTGCCCTCATGGGCGACGAAGAGATAACGCTGTTCAACCAGATCATCGCCAGCGGCGAGTTTCTCATTCGTCTCGAAAACGGCAGTTTCGTGCTGGCCGAACGGGCCGATCCCGGCCCCTGAACAGCGGTGGCAACGCATCCGGCCCTTCACGCCCTAGGCTGATTCCATGAGCGACATCGAGATGCACGACGACGACGTGGAAAACGTGTCCGAACGCGTCGCCATGATGCGCCGGGCCCGACAAAGGGGCGGCACCGGTGGGGCCATGATGATGGGGGCCATGATGGCCATGCAAGGCCTCATCGAGGCTCCTCGCAAAGAGCCGATCGCCGTCGTGGTGGATGCCGCTACCGAGCCAATCAACCCAGACGCCGATGGCATCGCGCTCAGCCTTGATGATCGCAGCCTGTTCGCTCCCCCGCTTCCTCCGTTGAAACCGCCTACGATGCGCAAGCGCAAGTGGGGCTCCAACCGCCGATAAGACGGCTCGTGGTCGAACTCCGAAGCGACCCTTCACCATGACGACTGCCACCCCACCCCGCCGTAGCCACCAGCGGGCAATCAAACTCACGTTGGCCGCCATCGTGCTGGTGCTGATCGTCACCGTCGTCATTCCGAAGTTCGCCAACTACCGCGACATCGGCCATCAACTCGGCTCGGTGTCCACCAAGTGGCTTCTCGTTCTTGTGCTGGCCGAAGTCGTGAACCTGGGTGCCTTTGCCCCAAACTGGGTGGTAGCCCTTCCCGGGCTGAGCTACTTCGCATCATTGCGCCTCACCCTGTCGGGGGCGGCCATTTCAAACCTCGCTCCGATGGGCGGTCCGGTCGGCATGACTATGCAGTACAACATGATGCGCGACTGGGGATTTGAACGACGGGACGCCAGCCGCGCCATGATCGTGACGGGTATCTGGAACCAGTTCTACAACCTCGGCATGCCGATTGTGGCGCTGGTGCTGCTGACGGCTCGAGGCGGAAAGAACGCTGCGCTGATGGTGGCAGCCAAAATCGGTCTACCCATTTTGCTGATCGCAACGGTTACGTTCATTTTGGTCCTTCGATCCGACCATGCCGCGGTCATGCTCGGCAACCGTGCCGATCGCATTGGTACCACCTTGCGTCGCATCTTCCACAAGCCACCGCTCGTCGGTTCCGCTGATGCCATCGCCCGTTTCCGAACCGACTCGCTCGATCTGCTGCGTCGCCGTTGGGCGGCGCTCATCCTGACGACCACCATCGGCTTTCTCACCTCGTTCGCTGCGTTGATGTGCTGCGTCCGGGCCGTCGGAATCCCGGGCTCGCAGATCACGTTCACCGAGGGATTTGCGGCATGGTCATGCACGTTGCTGCTCTCAGCAATTCCCATCACACCGGGCGGTTTGGGTGTCACCGACATCGGGCTGTCGGGCGCGCTGATCGCGTTTGGGGCCAACCAGCCTGCTGCTGTCGGCGCTGTGTTGTTGTGCCGAGCCCTGACCTGGCTGCCGCCTATCTTCCTCGGATCGCTTTCTACCGCGTGGTGGCGTCGCCAGAAGGCTCACGCCCCATGATGATCGTTGTTATAGCCATCTTCGTGCTGGTGCGGATCTGGTTCATGGTGCGCATCATGCGCCAACGCCGAGCTCGCAAGGCTCGGTAAATGTTTGCGAATCCAGCGCGTTCGAAGCCAACGCGCAGCCCGCTCCAGAACGCTTCGCTCGGTACATCGCCGCGTCCGAAAGACGCAGAAGATCTTCCGCCGTCAAACCATCACTCGGGAAGCACGCCACACCGACGCTGACCTCAGACACGATCGTGACACCTTCAGCCTCATAGGGTTCGGCCACCGTCGTGCGAATCCTTTGGGCGATCTCAACCGCACCGCGCTGATCGCACCCTTCAAGCCAAACCGCAAACTCGTCACCGCCCAACCGCGCCACGGTGTCGTTTGGTCGAATGGCTCGTTGGAGGCGACGTGCGACTTCGATGAGCAGAAGGTCACCGTGGTAATGGCCGAGACCATCGTTGATGTCTTTGAACGAGTCGAGGTCGAGCATGAGAACTGCGTGTGCACCAGACGAGTCGGAGGTGTGATCGGTTCCGGCCTCGACCATTTCTCGAAAGTAGGTCCGATTCGGAAGGTCGGTGAGCGCGTCATGAGAGGCACGGTGCGCCAGTTCGAGTTCGATGTTCCTGCGAGCGGATACGTCGACTGAGGTGTGAATCCTCGTGTATGTGCGGAGGTTGGGCGCGAGGGTTTGCGGGGGCGTTAGCCCCCGATCGGGCGGAGCCCGACGTGCGGCAGGTTGGT
>JAYTKG010000684.1:0-7308 GCA_043730435.1 Acidimicrobiia bacterium
CCGCTCATCAACACCGAGCGCGAGGTGAACGTGGCCGTCGATGCGGCGACTCGCGTCGCTGGGTCGTCAAACGTAGAAGCGAACTGTCGGTTGGTGACAGCTTCGGAGGACTTCGCCCGCTACCTGCAGTTTGTGCCCGGTTGTTTCATGGACATCGGCAACGGAACAGAAGGCCATTGCGGGTCGTCGCTCCACAACCCCCGCTACGACTTCAATGACGACATCCTCTCCCCCGGTGCAGAGTTCTTCCTCGAAATCGTTCGAGGAGAATTGGGCGCGCTGTAACCGCCGGGTGTTGATGAAAATCAACGTTGACAATGAGCACCGCACTTCGGAGACTGGCTCTTATGGCTGAAAACGCATTCACGACCGTGTTCGGCGCGTATCTTCCGCACAGGCACATCCCTGAGCTTTCGATTGTCGGACAAGGCTCGTTGCCTTCCGCCTTTGCAGTCACCGATCTGGCGGTGGCCAGCATCGCCGCGGCCGGGCGAGAGGTTGCCGCGCTCATTGGATCCGACCACGTGACGGTTGACCGCACGCTTGCATCGATGTGGTTCCAAACGTCGATCCGACCGATCGGCTGGGAGCTGCCTCCGGTGTGGGACGCGGTCGCTGGCGACTACGAAGCAGCCGACGGCTGGATACGGCTCCATACCAACGCGGCACACCACCGAGCCGCTGCGATGACCGTGCTCGGTTGCCGGGAAGATCGTGAAGCAGTCGCCGCGGCAGTTGCCCGTTGGTCGGCCGAAGACTTGGAATACGCCGTGGTGGAGGAGGGTGGCTGTGCAGCAGCGATGCGCGATATCGAGTCGTGGCACCATCACGCCCAGGGCGCGGCCGTCGCCCAAGAAGATCTCATCTCCAGGACGCTCGCTCAGGAAACGGTCGACTCCGGGTGGCAGCCCGAGCCTGATCGACCCTTGGCCGGCGTGCGTGTGCTGGACCTCACCCGAATTCTGGCGGGACCAGTCGGTACGCGCTTCCTAGCGGGCTACGGCGCAGACGTGTTGCGCATCGATCCGCCCGACTGGGACGAACCCTCCATCGCTCCAGACGTCACTCTCGGCAAACGATGTGCCCGCCTCAACCTTCGTTCACCCGATGATCGCAAACAGTTCGCATCACTCGTTGCCCAGGCCGATGTCTTGGTGCACGGCTATAGATCCGACGCGCTAGAACGTCTCGGCTTCGGAACCGACGAGCTTCGGCAGCTCTCACCGGGCCTGGTGGATGTTGCCCTTGACGCCTACGGCTGGTCGGGGCCGTGGGCGACCCGACGTGGCTTTGACAGCCTGGTGCAGATGAGCTGCGGCATTGCCGCCGCTGGAATGAAGCGCTCCGGAGCAGACCGCCCCGTGCCTCTACCGCTACAAGCGCTCGATCACGCTGCGGGTTATCTGGTCGCAGCAGCCGCAGTGCGAGGACTCCGCACCAGGCTCCTCCACGGCCGCGGTTCCGTGGCGCGCCTCTCGCTGGCCCAGATGGCCGCCGTGCTCATAGACGGACCGGCCGGCAGCTTCGATGACAAGTTGGCGAACGCCCACCGCTTCGACGCAGCCTCCCGGGAGGAAACCGCCTTCGGACCATTGCAACGTCTCGCTCCTCCCCTCGACATCGCCGGGGCGCCACAGCACTGGACCCGACCCGCAAACGCGCTCGGGTCGAGTTCTGCGACCTGGTAGGACGCGTTGGCCCGCAGGCCAGGCTACGGCCGCCGGTAGATGCCGTGATTGCCAATTCGTCGCCAACGTATCGTCGGCTGTTCCGTCGTTGGTGACCAATCAAAGGTTGCCCGCAAATCGGGAGCAGTGACGTTGAACGTGACCGACCACACTCCCGGCGCGTTCTCTATATCATGAATGCGCAACGACTTTGACCACCGACGACGATCGAACGAGTGGGCAGCAACGTCATCGGCTGCCGTCGCGGGTCTCGACGAGGCGAAGTTGCGCCCCCGGTTGGTCGGCATGCAGCCGCCGCATGCCTTCGGAGACTCTGTGCAAGGCGGGTGCTGGCGGATGTTTTGTTTTGGGTCCATACGGGCTAATGACCAGCCACGGTTCACACTCGCAAGAATCGCTGGTGAGTTCAGACTGTACGTTCACCCTGATGGACCCAAACAGAACTGGTTGCCGCCTCGGTCGTCGGCGCGACCAAAGAGATTGCTCAGCAGCCTTTAGCAGGGCAGGGCGGCGAGAAACCTCGACAGCAGATCACTCGCCGACGGCACGGTTGCGACCAGCGCCAACGCGGCGGCGCATTCTGCTCGCTCCGGTGGTGAGAGTCGCAGCAAGGCGGGCAGCACCGCCGAGTCGTGGCGGGAGTAAACGGCGCATTGGAAGCGGGCTCCGGCACGGGTGCGGCGTTGGCTGATGCCGACCAGTTTGCGACCATCGACCGTCACCTCACCGGGGCCGAGGCCGGCGAAGCATACGAGCGACGACCATGGTGTACGAACCATCGGCCCTCGATGAACCGAGCCACCACCAAGCGCCGCAACCCAGGCGTCACCCAACCAGTGCGACGCGTGAGAGACATCATCACTCCACAACGGATCACCGGTCGGGATCAGTACATCAAGCCAGACGACCTCACCCGGAATGAGCAGCACCGCTCCCCCACCGCTGCGGCGACGCACAACCTCGATCGATCCAATCGTTGCATCGTCAACTATGCCGGGCCGCTGCGAAGACCCGAGCACCAACGCCGGTGACGACACCTCGTGTATCCACACGCTTCGCGAAACCACCGCAGGCATCGGGCGCTCATGGAACGCGGCTGCGGAACCAGAGGCTCGTTCAACCGCCCAGCTCAACGCGGCGCGACAGTGCGATGCCAAGAGCGGCACCACGACAGGTACGACACCACGTCGGCGCCGGTGGGAACCTGATCGGGTGAGCCGTACTGGGTGAGCGAACGAAACTGAAGGTACGACTTGTCCGGCAGTGGCCGATGCGACGAGCGCCAGTTACGCGGCACCAACGTCAATGCCTGTCGCACTGCGGTAGGCCAGAGATCGGGGCGACGCAAGACGGCCAGAACAGGCCCACGCCACTTCATGCCGGGCGTGGTTCCTTCGGGAGACCGAGCACCATTTCGCCAAGGATGTTCTTCTGAATCTGGCTGGTGCCGGCGTAAATCGTTCCGGCCCGAGCGTTCTGAAACACGCCGGCCCACGACGCACTGTCGTTAGGAGCGCCAGCGTCATCGGTCTGGAACACGTTGGAAGGCCGCCGGCCCGACGGTGCCATGCCGTCGGCACCCAGGATGTCCATAGCCAACTCCGTCGCAACGCGGTGGTACTCGCTCCAGAACAGTTTGAAGATCGAGCCTTCCGGGCCCGGATGTTTGCCCTGCAGAAATCCGGTCAGCGTTCGCATACCGAGGAAGCGCATGATCTCGACTTGCGAGTAGCACCAGGCCAGCCGCTGACGAATGATTGGCTCATCGGCCACGCCTCGGGAGCGGGCCAGCGCAATGAGACGGTCGAGTTCCTCTCGGTAGCGCACGGGCACGGTGGCCGCGGCCTCACCGCGCTCGTAGCCGAGCAGGGTCATGGCGACGGCCCACCCGTTGTTCACCCCGCCGACCACGTTTTCCTTCGGACAGGTGGCATCAGTGAAAAAGACTTCGTTGAACTCGCTTTCGCCCGACATCATGCGGATAGGACGAAGTTCAACGCCCGGCTGCTTCATATCGACCAGTAGGAACGAGATGCCCTTGTGCTTGGGTGCGTCTGGGTTGGTACGGGCGAGAACGAAGATGTGGTCGGCTAGGTGCCCGGCCGACGTCCAGATCTTCTGACCGTTGATGACCCACTGATCACCGTCAAGGACAGCCCGGCAGCCGAGCGAACCGAGGTCGGAACCGGCATTCGGCTCGGAGTAGCCCTGGCACCACACATCATCGTTGGCCAAAATGCGCGGCAGGTAATACGCCTTCTGCTCGTCACTGCCCATCTGCAGCAGCGTGTTGCCGAGCATCTGGATGCCGAACGGGTCGTTGGGTCCACCAGTGGGCACACCGGCGCGCGTGAATTCTTCGGCAACAATGACCTGCTCCAGCGCCGACAGCCCGCCGCCGCCATATTTGGCGGGCCAACCGGGCGCGAGCAGGCCGTGCTCATGCAGCAATGCCCGCCACTCCATTGCCCACGGATACGTCTGATCGTGGGAAAGCTGTCCAAAGCCTGTCCAACCATCAGGGAGATGTTCGGCCAGAAAGGCCTGGATCTTCTCGCGAAACTCCCGGGTCTCCGGTGGATAGGTCGGCAGCATACAAAGAACGCTACCGGGCACGACCCCGCAACGTCGCCGTGGTCGCCTAGCCTGTTAAGTCCATGACGGTATCCGCGCCATCCATCCTAAACAACGGTGACGCTCACGCCACCTTTGCCGAAGTCTTTTCCGCTATCACCGACAACATCGAGCGCGTCATTCAGGGCAAGCGCGAAGTCGTCGAGTTGGCGTTGCTCTGCATGCTCGCCGAGGGTCACCTGCTCCTCGAAGACGTCCCGGGCGTCGGAAAAACCAGCCTGGCCAAGTCGTTGGCGGCCTCACTGGCGTGTAGCTGGAAGCGGGTGCAGTTCACGCCCGACGTGCTGCCCACCGACATTGTGGGCGTCACCATTTGGAATCGTGGCAAGGACGTATTCGAGTTCCGTCCCGGCCCGGTCTTCGCCAACCTGGTGTTGGGTGACGAGATCAATCGGGCCTCACCCAAGACTCAGTCGGCGTTGCTCGAAGCAATGGAGGAAGGACAGGTCACGGTCGACGGCACTACCTATCCGCTCAGCCAGCCGTTCATGGTGATCGCCACGCAGAACCCGGTGGAGCATGAGGGCACCTACCCGTTGCCCGAATCGCAGCTCGACCGGTTCCTTATGAGAGTCTCGCTCGGCTACCCGGCCCGCCAGGCCGAAATAGACATCCTCGATGTCCACGCGTCAGCGGGCACATTCCCCGACATCGGTCCCGTCGCCACCGCTGCGCAAATCACCTCGATGGTGCATGCCGTTCGCCAGGTGCATGTTGCCCCAGCGCTCAAGTCATACCTGGTCGACGTGGCCGATGCCACCCGTCGTCACCCGGGTTTGTCACTCGGCATGTCGCCTCGCGCCACGCTGTCGCTCATGCGTGCTTCCCGGGCGCGAGCTGCCGCAGCCGGTCGAACCTACGTCATTCCCGACGACGTCAAGGCGTTGGCCGAACCAGTGCTCGCCCATCGGCTCGTGCTCTCAGCCGAAGCCCAGCTGGCCGGTGCTACTGCGGCCACCATGCTTACTCAGGTCTTCGGCTCGGTCGCGGTCCCGACCGGCAAATAGTCATGCTCACCCGAACCGGATGGCTCACGGCGATCCTTGCGATCATCGCTGGTGTTACCGGTCGCCTGTTCGCCATCGTGGAGTTGTTCGTCATTGCTGCGGTGCTCGGCTCTCTGGTGCTGATCACCCTTGCATGGGTGCGGATGACCGCGGTACGGCTGCGAGTAAGTCGGGTCGTTACACCCGCACGGGTACACGCCGGTGAGAGCACCCGCATTGAAGTCAGCGCGAGAAATACCGGCGCCGGACGAACCCCGGTGCTTCATCTGTCTGATCCGGTTGCCGGAACCCGCGGCGCTCGCCTGCATTTGGCTCCCTTGCGCGGCAATGACACTGCGCAGGCCGCGTACCGACTCCCGACCGACAGGCGTGGCGTCGTCAACGTGGGGCCGTTGCAATTGGAGATCGCGGATCCGTTCGGCCTTGCTCGACGCCGCGCCATCGCCGCGCCGGTGCAGAGCGTCACCATCTACCCCCACGTCGACACCATCCGCGTGCCGTCCTTGGGCGGCGACGAGGATCCCCACGGTGCTGCCATTCGTACCAACAAGCTGGGCCAAACCAGTGAGGAATTCTTCGCTCTCCGCCAATACGTGCTTGGTGACGACCTGCGACGCGTCCATTGGAAATCCACCGCCCGGTCACAGGAATTGATGGTGCGTCAGGATGAGAACCCCTGGCAGGATCGCACCACCGTTGCGCTCGATGTGCGACCCGGCAGCTACGACGAAGCCGCTTTCGAACGAGCGGTTTCGGCAGCCGCCAGTGTCGCGTCGGCAGCGTTCCGGCAACATCACGTCGTTCGAGTTATCAGCACCGACGGCTTCGATTCGGGCGTTGGCGCCGGCCTGTCGCAACCCGAAGCAATCCTCGCCTACCTCGCTGGCGTGCCGCTGACCGAGTTGTCGGGTCAGGTCTTTGACCAGCTCACCCACTTCGGACAGGGTGGGCTGCTGGTGGTTGCCACCAGCGAGTGGCCGGTGGCCGATCTTGGCATGCTGGCGTCATTGCGAGCCCGCTTCCGTCGCGTGGTGCTGGTCGGCACCACGGGCATCGCTCCGGTCGGCATGCCGACGGGAATGTCGTTTGTCGACAACCGTGGCGAGGTTGAGTTTCCGGCAGCATGGATCCACTCCAGTGGGCGCGCAACCTGGTCGGTGCCCGCATGAGTACCGCCTCCACACCAAAGCGAAGTGCGCTGCTGCCGTTCACGGAGATCGCGCTGTTCCTGGCTACCGCCACGGCGGTGTTCGGCCTCGTTCGCATCTTCATCGGCTACGGATTCCTGAAGGCTCTCCTGGTCGCAGCCGTTGGTTCCCACCTGCTGGCGGTGCTTGGCCGGCGTTCACGGCTGCCGCTCATACCGGCTGCCCTGTTGTCGCTGCTTGGTTGTGGCATCACCATTGGGCTCATGTTCTACCGCTCCACCATGTGGTTCGGTCTGCCGACCATGGCCACATGGGATGCGGCCTTCGCCGAGGTCCGAGCATCGCTGTCGCTGTTCGCCAACAGTATTCCGCCCGTCAAAGCCGAGGGCGGGTTCTTTCTCGTCGCTGCCGTTGCTGTTTGGTTACTGGCCTTCGTCGCCGATTCCATTGCGTACCGGGCCAAAGCAAGCATGGAAGCGGTTCTTCCGAGTGGCGTGCTGTTCGTGTTCGCGTCCGCCCTGGCCGCTCACCGCATGCGCGTCACGTCGACCATGCTGTGGCTGGCGGCCGCGCTGGCATTTGTGGCCCTACACCGCACCATGAAAGAGGTACAGAGTTCAGGTTGGCTGAGCGGCCATCGCCGCGGCGCATCGCAGGCGTTCGTGAAAGGCGGGGTGGTTCTCGGAGCGTTCGCCACTCTGTTCGGGGCGTTCATCGGGCCGCGACTGCCCGGTGCCGACCAGAAGGCGGTGGTGCCCACCCGCAACCCTGGCAACAGCGATGACTACCATTTGAGCCCGTTCGTCAACATACAAAAGCAGGTCGCCAGCC
>JAYTKG010000685.1:0-1537 GCA_043730435.1 Acidimicrobiia bacterium
CCGACCTGGTAGCTGTAAGGCACCCAACCAGCATCGACGATCGCCCGCGAAGCTCCGGGGGCGCCCTTGAGCAGCTTGGCCAGTGTCTCGATCATTTCGTACTTAGCTGCCTCGCCAAGTCCTCGACCACCGGAGACAACAATCGCGGCCTCGTCCAGTTTTGGCCCGGTGGTCTCCTCGACATGCACAGCAACAACGGTCGCCCCGCCGGTAACGCCAAGCTCTGGCACCGGCGCCGCAATGACGGCCGCGGCCGGACCACCGGCTGACTCCGCCGCGAAACTCTTTGGACGGAAGGCCGCGAGGTGCGGACCAGTGCCGGTGAATCCGCTAGTGACCAATACGTTGCCGCCAAAGATTGGCGTGGTGACGTGGACATCGTCGCCATTGACAGCGATATCGACGTTGTTCGTGAGCACGGTGCGGTCAAGCTTGACAGACAGCCGACTCATCACGTCGCGGCCCTCTGTGGACTGCGGGAACATGATCAGATCGGGTGCGGAGCCGCTGTCGATAACTGCTTTCATTGCAGCTGCAACGGCCACGCCGGGCAGTTTGCCGGCCAAATCGCCGGTGGCGTAGACGCTGGTTGCGCCGTAGTCACCCAATGCGGCCGATGCCGATGAGGCGTCGGCACCGACGAAGACGGACACCGTGCCGCCAAGCGCGCGTGCTTTTGTCAGCAGTTCTAGAGTGCCGCCGGTGGCTGCACCATTGGTGACCTGACCGAAGACCCAAATATTGTTCAATGCCATAGCTAACTCAGATCACTTTCAGGTTTTCGAGGAACGAGATGACCTTGGTATAGGTCTCTCCGTCGTCTTCAATGATTTCGCCGGCGGCACGGGCCTCGGCCTGGCTGACATTAATAGTGGCCTGACCTGCGCCAGCCCAGCCAACGGGAGTGACACCCAGATCAGCAACGGTGACTTGGTCGAGGGGCTTCGACTTGGCCGCCATAATCCCCTTGAAGCTGGGGTAACGGGGCTCGACGACGCCGGCGGTGACGCTGATGAGCGCCGGCAACGGGCAAGTGATCTCGTCGTAGCCTTCTTCTGTCTGACGATTGACCTGGAGCACACCATCGGAGACAGCGACCTTCTTTGCAAACGTGACCGAAGGCAAGCCCAGCAGTTCCGCCATCTGTTCGGGCACGGTACCGGTATAGCCATCACTGGACTCGGTGCCAGCGATCACGAGATCGGCCCCGCCCAATCGCTGTACTGCGGCGGCCAAGACCTTCGCGGTGGTGAGGGCATCGGAACCGAGCAGGCTTGGATCGCTGACCAAGACCCCCTTCGCCGCGCCCATCGCAAGGGCAGTGCGCATGCCAGAAACCTCGCCATTCGGGGCCATGGAAATGAGGCTGACCTCGCCGCCACCGGCAGCGTCAACCAATTGCAGGGCCATTTCAACGCCGTAGCTGTCAGACTCATCCAGGATGAGCTTTCCGTCTCGCTTGAGGGTATTGGTGGCAGAATCCAGCGAACCCGGGTTGGCCGGGTCTGGGATCTGCTTTACGCACACGATCACGTTC
>JAYTKG010000686.1:0-7189 GCA_043730435.1 Acidimicrobiia bacterium
TTGACGCTCTAATGGGCCTCTACAACGAGGGTCGACGCAGACTGGCCCAGGCGGCCGCGGCAGTCATAGAGCAGGGCCGACGCGATGCCGGCACCCAAGTTGTCCACCACACCGTCGGTGCGAATGCCGATCCAAGCACCTTCGGGTGGACGGGTGAGATTCAAGGTGAGGTCGGCGTTCTTGAAGGACCACTGTTCCCATGGCAACCGACGCGCGATCGCTCCGGAGGCCATATCGGCGGCCGCCGCGGCGATCTCGGAGCCAAGTAGTGGCTCGCCCGCAACCACCGGCAAAATCAGGGAAACCCATTCGCTGCTGCCTCGGTGTCCGTCGGCCCTGGCCAGCAATGCCGTAGCAACCGCAAGGCTGTGAAAGTTCTCCCAGCCAATGGCCGCGGCGGTGGGAAGGTACCTACCGTCGCCATCGGGAATGAACATCGCTGTCGTTTGATCTGTCATCAGGGTCTTCCTTGGCATCCGTTCGCACTCGCTTCATTCTCCGCTGAAAGCGGCATCGATCTCATATTGGTTTGCTTCGCAAACGTTGATCTCGGCGATGCGTCATGGTTGCCCCAATGCTGTAAGGATCGGTCGGATAGCTGAACGGTTCGGCCGACAGCGACGTGCGCAGCGGCTCCGGTCGTCGGCTTCAGACGCATGAATGTACTGTGCGGCCGTCAGCGACTGCTACAGCGACGTCGGGGGAATCACATGAGCGCAAACGCACTAGCACCGCAATCGGCATCGATCATTCGTTTCACCAGCTTCGACGGGCTGAATCTCGAGGGCGACATGCGCGGTGACCCCCTGGCGCCGCTTGTCCTTTTGCTCCACGGGGGCGGCCAGACCCGCCACGCGTGGGCATCCACCGCCGCCGCCCTTGCCTCCAGTGGTTGGCGCACGCTGGCGCTTGACGCACGGGGTCATGGGCGCAGTGATTGGGATGATCGTGGGAACTACTCGCTGACCGCCTTCGCTCGCGATATCGAGGCTGTGATCCAGCAACTTGACCGTCCACAACCGGTCCTGATCGGTGCATCCCTGGGTGGAATGACCTCGCTGCTGCTTGAAGGTGAGCTGTCGCCCGGGTTCGCACGGGCAGTCGCGTTGATCGACATCGCACCGCGCATGGAACAGTCCGGCGCATCGCGGATCCGCTCGTTCATGGACCAGCCGGACGGGTTCGGATCGTTGGATGAAGCCGCCGATGCCATCGCCGTCTACAACCCGCACCGCCCACGGCCGACAGATCTGCTGGGCCTCGCCAAGAACCTTCGCCAAACCACTGATGGTCGCTGGCGCTGGCATTGGGATCCCCGGTTCATCAGTGGCAGTGGTCCAGGGGAACTCGCCGATCTGCAGCGCATGGAGGCGTGCGCACGTTCGCTATCCGTCCCTACGCTGCTTGTCCGCGGTCGGATGAGCGACATTCTCAGCGAGGCCGGGGCACGGGAGATGCTCGATCTGGTGCCACACGCGGACTTCGTCGACGTGAGCGGTGCCGGGCACATGGTCGTTGGTGATCGCAACGAAGCGTTCACGTCCGCGATCGTTGATTTCCTCGAACGAGTCCAGCCGCCGCGCCGCGAGGCGATCGAACCTGCGAGCTGAAGCCTTTGTCATGCGATACTATGATCGCATGACAAAGCAATTGGCGATCCGTCTGGATGACGAGGACGAACAAGCCCTCGATGACATCGCTCGGTCACTACATTGCACCCGGTCGGAAGCCGCCCGCCTAGCAATACGGGAGAAGGCGAACAGCGTCGGGCACATACCGTCCGTGTTCGATCGGCTCGTCGTTCGAGAAACGATCATTGGCGATCCAGACGACCTGATTCACTCTGACTGGTCGGGTGAATGGAACGGCTGATTCGACTCGACACTCACGTTGTTGCATGGCTCCACGCCAACCAGTCGAAACGGTTCAGCAAGGATGCGCGACGCCTCATCGACTCCTTTGCTCCGACAATTTCGCCGATAGTGCTGCTGGAATTGACCTACCTGCACGAGATCGGACGGTTGCGGTTCGACGGACCGACAATCTGTAACGAGCTGGTCGGCCAGATCGGGCTCAAATTCTCCGAGGCGACATTGTACGACGTCGCTCTGGAAGCTGAGCAGGTCAAGTGGACGCGGGACCCGTTCGATCGTTTGATCGTTGCGGATGCCGCGGCGACGTCGGCGCTGCTGGTCACTGCTGATGACGCGATCCTGCAAGCATTCCCGACGGCTCGCTGGTAGTCGGCGCGGGACACGTCGCATCAACGCTTAGACGATGTTCAAGGCGTCGAGGAAGCGGGCAGCCACCGCCTGGTCGCCGCTGACTGAGCAGTGCTCGCGCCACGGTTCCCGGCAGGTTCCCCAGATGACAAAGGCGTGCGCGTCGCTGGTCACGGTTGCGACTCCGTCTGCGGCCGCGCCATCGGTGATGGTCAGGTGGTCCTCGGGACTGTCAGCGGCGATCCGCCAGGAACCGCCGCCCGCGCCAGTCAGGCGGAGGGTGATTGGCGACGTCAATTCGTTCTCCAGACCGGGCTGCATCTGGGGCAGGCCGGCAAGCATCCAACCAATCGCCGGGCCAATACGGGCGGCGTCCGCGGCGGGTACAGAGCGGGCGATGGGGCCGTGCGGCCGGAGCAGGTCGACTCGGAGATGGCAGTAGTGATCGAACGCGAAGGCATCGGCGTATTGATGCATTGAGTAGGAACCAAGGTCGGCCAGCGGGACGAGGGTCGAAGCCAACGGCTCATCCTGCAGAGCGGCAAGACCCATCACGGCAAGGTCACAGTAGGCGAGATATTCATCGCGGACTTGCTCGTTGGTCCACTCCTTGCGAGGCTCGACGAGCAAGTCCATCAACCGCTCAGCGGGCAGGCTGGCCGGTTCAGAGGGGGCTGGCGACGGTTCGCAGATCTCCTTGTAGTTCGAGCTCATATGCGCCACGAGGTCCTTCACCGACCAGGCATCACACCCACTCTGCATCGTCCATTCTTCATCTGTGAGCGACATGATGACGGACTTCACCTCTTCGACCGCTAGTCGAACTCCTTCGAGCCCTGCCTTTGACATAACTGCTACCCCCTTCGTGCTGGATTTCCCCGACCCTTTCTAGCAAACCGTGCCGGGGCCGTCAACGATCCGCTCGACCTGGATCACGATTGCGTCGCCACTAAGGTTCAATACAACTGTGCATTCGAACAACCTTGACGCTCCCGCAAGCGCGATGACAAGTGCTGAGGCCAACGCGAAACTCGCCGCTGAACTGCGGCTTCAAGGCAGTGGTTGCGAGTCAACGGGTTCGGCGCTCTACGCGACCTTGTTACGTTCGGCCGCCGACAATGTCGAGGCCCGTGGCATCTGCTGGGACCTACTCCGCGACCATGCGCACCTCTCCTTTGGTTCGGCACTGCACCTGCGCTGGATGGGAGCCGTCCACCGACTGGCGCTCCGAGGCGACGCGCCCGGGTTGGCCGCGCACTACCCATCGTGCGGCGGCACCCCGGGACAGGGGGTCTTCGAGGCGTTCCTCGACACGATTCGCGCGCACACGGACTACGTGCGTTCCGGTCTTGACCAGAGCGTGCAAACCAACGAGGTCGTGCGCAGCTCCGCGTTGTTCGAGGCGTTTGGTTTCGTCCAGCGTCACTCTGGACTGCCGCTGGCCCTTCGCGAGCTTGGCTGTAGTGGCGGACTCAACCTTGCGCTGGCATCGTTCCGATACGTCGATGGTGATCGTGTCGGTGGCGACCCCGATGGTTCGGTCGTCATCGCGGATCGGTGGCGCGCCAGCGTGCGGCCCTCGTTCACCGCCCTGAACATCGTTGATCGCGCCGGCTGTGACCCGAACGCGCTTGATCCCTCAACCGAATACGGTCGTCTGCAACTCCTCGGCTTCCTCTGGCCGGATCAGGTTGAGCGTGCCCAGCGAACACGGGCGGCAATCGAACTGGTGAAGGACCATCTCCCGCCAATTACAAAATCCAACGGCGATGTCTGGGTCCACGAGCAACTGAATAATCGACGTTCGGGCGCCGTCACGGTGATCTACCACTCCATCGTGTGGCAGTACATTGACAAGCCCGAGCGGGAGCGGATCAGCGACATTATTCGCACGGCGGGGGCTGCGGCCGCTCCGAGCAATCCGATTGCCTGGGTGATGTTCGAACCAGCGCACGGGCCTGATGAGTCGCTGAGCTACGCGCAAACGACGATTCGCTATTTTGACGGCTCGGACCCTCATGGCGTCGAAACCATCATCGCCAAGCACGGCTACCACGGCGAATGGGTCGAACTCCTCGCCTCGTGAAACGGTGAGCGACCGTCGCGTCGGTGTTCAGCGCGGTGAGTGCACATCTACACCTTGGTTTGTTGCGGCCTCACCCAGAAGTTTGTCGTAGCAGACCATCCCCTGCGCCATCGTTCCGAGCGACAGTGCCGTTGCTAAGTGGATCGCGTCCAGCGACCGGATCGTCGCTGGCATGAGGGTGCTGGCGCGCTGAAGGATGGCATCGCTGATCCGAACCAGATGAATGGATTCAAGGATTGGCCTCGTGGCCGCTAGGGCGGTGATTGGGTCGCCGGAACGCAGTGCGGCGCGCCGCATTTCCACAACGAGGAGCGAGCTTGCAACAAGGCCATCGTCGTGGCGGGCCAGGAACGTTCGAAGGGGTTCAGATTCGGTCTCGGCCACGGCTAACTTCACCGCTGCCGAGGTATCGATGTAGAAGGCCACTGTCAGTATCGTTGCTCGCTGCGATCGCTTTCCAGGGCGTCGGACAGCGATCGCCCGCCCAGCACAGGCAGGGGTGTCGTCAGATCCAGCTTGCGCGTTGCGGGAATGACCGCACCCTCGATCACGAGTACTGACCACGGGTCGTTGACCTGTCGCCGACGGGTCAGGTACTGAGCCACGGCTAGACGGACAAGCTCAGAGCGGGTGGTTCGCTGCTCCGCTGCTTCGGCGTCCAGTTCCATCGCATCTTCGGCAGGAATCCGGATGGCCATTTGCGTCATTGTCATGCATTGAGACTACAGTCGGGATGCGTTGTCATGCAATCCTTTCCCCGGCGTTGACAGCCTTCTCAACGATCTCGCTGAAGTCGGAACTCGTCAACCCGGCGATATGCAGCGCAAGGGAGACGTGGTCGGTGTCGGACGAGTCGTCGGCCTCGTCCGACAGTCGGGTCCTCATCCATTGCACCACCGCACCGATAAGTGCATCGGTTGTGACAATCGACGGCCGAGGTTCGAAACGTTGCTGGGCCACGCCGTGAAGGATGGAGGCGTGCACGCTGGCGCGGACGCGAGATCTGAATTCCGGCACGCTCGCAAGCAGCGCAACAAATGCAGTTGCGGCGGCCGGATCATCGTTCGTGAGGTTGAGGAGTTGCAGCGTGCCAATTGCGACCTGCGCGGCGGGATCAGACTCACTGAGCGCCAAACGCTCGCGGGCCGTCTCGATGGCCCCAGCAAGTTCGTCGACCACCGTTTGTAGCAGCGTGTCGAGATCGTCGAAGTGGTTGTAAAAGGTACCGGTGGAGACATAAGCGCGGCGCGCGATCTCGCCGATGGTGGTGCCATCGGGTCCGTGCTCGGCAAGTTCTGCTCGACCAGCGTTCAGCAGCGCTCGCCGCGTTCTGGCCCGTTTACGCGGATATCCGCTGGCACCGTCTGGGACCGAGTCGGTCGTGTGCGTGCGGTGGGTTGTGCGTTGCGTCGTATTGTTTGGTCGACTCATAGTCATCTCTAATATAGATGGAGGGTATTCCGAATATCACCATTGACGATACTATGCAAAATTGTCTATAGTCGTCAGTACGGTCCGATACGACCGTACCACCCCCATGTTCACGTCACACATTAAGAGGGTCGATCCTATGTCCACCACGTCATCCGAAGCCCGAGTCGGTCTCACCCCTGAAGAAATCTCGATCGTTGAGGCAACGATCGAGGCAATCACATCGTCGCTGCCAATCGGACTTACACCCACGCAGGTCGTCTCGGCCGCCAGTCGGCTGACCCGCAATGCATGGACTCAGCCGACAACGATTGCCCGCCGCGCCGTCGCCCTGGCGGCGGAGAACGTCAAGATTGCAGCCGGTATCAGCGATGTCCGCCCCGACCCGAAGGACCGACGGTTCACCGATGACTGGTTCCAGAGTCGACCGCTATTCCGGAGGATTGCTCAGCACCACGTCGCCTTTGAGCGCGAGGTTGGCCGTCTCATCGACGACCTGGCGATGGATGACAAGAGCAGATTGCGTTCGGAGTTGATTGCGTCGATCGTCACCAGTGCACTCGCGCCGACCAACACCCTGGCTGGGAATCCCGCCGCGATCAAAGAGGCGGTCCGTACCCGCGGCCGCAGCCTCGCCGACGGTGCCCGACACGCGATGCACGACGTCAGGGCCAACGGCGGCCTGCCGTCCATGGTTGACAGTCGTCCATTCATCCCTGGCGAGACGATCGCTGCTACGCCTGGCGCAGTCGTGTTTCGCAATCCGGTCATGGAACTGATCCAGTACACCCCGACGACCAAGCGCGTGCACGAGCGTCCAATTCTCGTCGTACCACCGCAGATCAACCGTTATTACGTTCTCGATCTCGCGCCGGGGCGCAGCCTGGTTGAACACCTTGTCCAATCCGGTCAGCAGGTGTTTCTGGTCAGTTGGCGCAACCCGCAAGCAGAGAATCGCGACTGGAACCTGGACACCTACCTCGCGGCTTTGGTCGAGGCAACAGACGCGACGCTGGAGATCACCGGTGGGTCAGATCTCAATCTCCTCGGCGTGTGCGCCGGGGGTATTACGACTGCGGCGTTGCTCGGCCACTTCGCCGCGACCGGCGATACCCGAGTGAATTCGGCCAGCTTTCTCGTCACCATCCTCGACTGGACCGTGCCGTCGACAGTCGGCACACTTCTGTCCGGACCCGTCCTCGAAGCTGCCCGCCGGGCCAGTCGATCCAAGGGCGTCCTCGAAGGCGCAGCACTCGGCAAGTTGTTCGCTTTGCTGCGCCCCAACGACCTCATCTGGAACTATTGGGTCAACAACTACCTGCTCGGCAAGAACCCGCCCGCGTTCGACGTCCTTGCGTGGAACGTGGATGCGACGAACCTGCCAGCCGAACTGCACCAGGACTTTCTCAACATGGCTGCCACGAACTCGCTGGTCGAGCCAGGCAAGGTC
>JAYTKG010000687.1:0-7819 GCA_043730435.1 Acidimicrobiia bacterium
GCCCGTCCTGTCGGCACCTTCGCTCAACAGTTGACTCTGGTCGCACTCAAATTCAGGCAATCGCAGATGGATTCTCCAACGCGTCCACAATGCTGCGACAGAACGCCGCAGCCGGCGCGCCATCAAGCACGCGATGGTCCCAGGTGAGGCTCAAAGTGAGTCGCTTGCGGATGCCGATGGCACCGTCGATGGCAACCACCTCGTCACGAATACGACCGACACCCAGGATGGCAACGTTGGGTGGATTGATGACGGGTGTGAATGCGTCCACCCCCAACATGCCAAGGGTGGAGACGCTAAATGTTGCGCCCTCAAGGTCGGTAGGAGTCAACGCCCCGCTGCGAGCCGCCTCGGCCAGGCGATTCGTTTCGGCGGCGAGGGCGTCGAGACGAAGGTGATCGGCGTGGCGAACCACTGGCACGATCAGGCCGTTGTCGAGCGCAACCGCAAGACCAATGTGGATGTCGGGAAGCAGCGCGATCTCATCGCCCACCACCTGCGCATTCACATTGGGGTGCTGCGCGAGAGCGCGAGCGGAAGCGGCCACAACGTAGTCGGTGAAACTTGGTGTCCTTCCTGTGACTTTACGGGTCTCACGATCGCTTACGACGGCGTTCATATCGGCGTCCATGGTGAGCGTGAGCTGCGCCATATCGCGCAGTGACGCATGCATGCGCTTGGCGATTGTGCCGCGCATACCGGCAAGGCGGATGGTGCGCGTCGGTGTTTGCAGAAGAGGCGCGTCGGCAACGACCGCACTAGGCGCTGCCTGCGGGGTGCTCAACCGCGTGCGCACATGAAACGCGACGGCGCTTCGCGTGACGGCCCCATTGGGTTGATCGGGTCGTACCTCGGCGAGATCAACACCGAGCAGGTCGGCCAACTCGACGGCGTCGGACGTGGCGGCCACGCCGGAGCGGTTGAGCATCGCGGGCACGACTGCGACACGGTGTTCCGTTACATCGAGCGAGACGATACGGCCACCGGGGCCGGTGCCCACCACACCGGCGAGATCGACGCCCCGATCAAGCGCGACCCGACGGGCGTTGGGCGATGCGACAAGCCGACCGTGCAGCGGTGCAGTAGCGACGGAAGCCGGCGGCGCGATGGAGACGACAGGCGCATTCGATACCGGCACCGGAGCTGAGGCCGCCGGTACCGGCACATCCTCGCCGGGGCTGAGGACATAGGCGATGACCGCGCCACAAGGAAAGACATCGCCTTCTCGGGCGATGTGATGGAGCACCCCCTCAGCAGAGATCTCGACCTCGGTCTCCACTTTGTCCGTTTCGATCCGCATGACGATGGCACCAGCCGCAACGGGCTGGCCGTCGGCAATCAGCCACTCGAGGATGGTTGCTTCCTCCATCGTGAGGCCGAGTTTCGGCATGGTGAATTCAGTCGCCATGATTGTCCTCAGCGAACCTTGCCGGGCCGCGCAACGGCAGCACGAATGCCGTCCGCAATGCGGGCCGCATCGGGAAGGTAGAGCTGTTCCAACACCGGACTGAACGGTACGGGCGAGAACGGTGCAGCTATGCGGCCGATGGGAGCGTCGAGATAGTCGAACGCTTCCTCCTGAATCTGTGCGGCGATCTCGGCCCCGAGGCCACCGAAGCGCACGGCCTCGTGCACCACGACCGCATGGTTGGTGCGACGCACCGACTCGATCACCGTGGCGATGTCAAAGGGTTGCAAGGTACGCGGGTCGATGATCTCGCACTCGATACCTTCGGCCGCCAATGTGTCGGCCGCGGCCAGCGCGTCGGTGACCATGCGGCCGTAGGCGACCACCGTGACATGCGTGCCCGGTCGAACGATCTTGGCGACGCCGAGGGGGATACTGAATGGCTCTTCGGGAACAACGGTGCTGGCCCCAAACAGCCGCTTGTGCTTGACCATC
This sequence comes from Acidimicrobiia bacterium, assembly GCA_043730435.1. Classification (GTDB taxonomy): domain Bacteria; phylum Actinomycetota; class Acidimicrobiia; order Acidimicrobiales; family Ilumatobacteraceae; genus JANMCE01. Next base: position 1,904 of record JAYTKG010000687.1, read on the forward strand.
ACCGTCGGATTGTCCTCACGTATGCAGGCCGTCATCAGGCCCTTCATGTCGTACGCGTTCGACGGGTACACCACCTTCAGCCCCGGAATGTGGCAAAGGATGGCTTCGAGGCTCTGACTGTGCTGCGCTGAGGCCGACACACCCGCACCGCCGGTGGTGGTGATGGTGAGCGGTACTTTGGGCACGCCTCCGAACATGTACTTGATCTTGGCGGCCTGGTTCACGATCTGGTCCATGGCCACGCAAATGAAGTCCATGAACATCAGATCGACGATCGGTCGCAGTCCGCTGACGGCGGCGCCGACGCCTAGGCCGACGATGGCCTGCTCGCTTATGGGCGTGTCGACCACCCGGTCCTCACCGAACTCTTTCTGTAATCCGTCGAAGGTGTGGAACACGCCGCCAAACGCGCCGACATCCTCACCGGCCACGAACACGTCGGGATCGGCCTGCATGGCCTGGAAGACGGCCTCACGGAAGGCGTGCGCGTAGGAGAGTTTGCGCTCGCTCACGATGCCATCACTGTGTAGACATCGGCCGTGAGCTGGTCGGCAGTTGGCACGGGGCTGGCATCGGCGAAGGCGATAGCTTCGTCGATGTCGGCTCGCACCTTGGCCCATACGCTTTCGAGTTCCTCTTTGGCGACACCGCGCTCCAACATGCGTTCTTCGAGCACTTCGATGGGATCACGCGCCTTCCAGTGGGCAACCTCATCATCACTTCGGTACTTCAGACCGAGGTTTTGGATGCCGTGATGGTTGTAGAACCGGTAGGTCTTGGCTTCAATGAATGACGGGCCGTCACCGCTACGAGCGCGGGCGATGGCAACAGCGGCCACCTCATGCACGGCTTCGACATCCATGCCGTCGACAATCACGCCGGGCATGCCGTAACCAGCGGCGCGCTCCACCACGTCGTTGATGGCCATGGTTTTGCTGCGGGGCGTGAACTCGCCGTATTCGTTGTTCTCGCAGGCAAAGACCACGGGTAAATGCAGGGCACACGCCATGTTGGCCGCTTCATGGAAGGCGCCGATGTTGGTGGCACCGTCGCCAAAGAACGCCACCGCCACCTGGCCGCGTTTGCGGTACTTGGCGGCAAACCCGGCGCCGACAGCAATGGGCGCGCCGGCGCCGACGATGCCGTTGGCACCGAGCATGCCAAGGTCGAGATCATTGATGTGCATGGAGCCGCCCTTGCCCTTGCAGTAGCCGGTGCTCTTGGCCATCAGCTCGGCCATCATCCGCTTAAAATCGCCGCCCTTGGCGACAAGGTGGCCGTGCCCGCGATGGGTGGAGGTGATGGCGTCGTCATCATTCAGGTTGGCGCAGATGCCCGATGCCACGGCCTCTTGGCCGACATAGAGATGGAGGAATCCAGGCAACCGCGCTGCTTCGGCCAGCTTGCCAGCCGCTTCCTCGAACAGTCGGATACGGACCATGCGGTAGTGCAGGTCGTGGTGCAGATCGGTCGTCATGAGTTCTCCCCTTTGGCCCAACGCAGTGATCGTCGTAGAAGCTCGTAGAACGCCGGGAGTTCCCACGAGCAGCGATCGATGTTGGGGTAGTAGTCCCTGATTGGTGTCATGTCGTAGTGGCTCCGGCAGTGGCCGAGCGTGTTGTACAGCACGGCACCCTTGCCGAGTGGGCGCAGGTACGACACGAGATGTTGCGCGTTGGCCGTCGTCCAGTCGCTCTCAGCGAAACCACCAGCGGTGCCCTGCCACGCGGTGTGCAGTAACGGCGTGAGGGCGCCACGGTCGGGGTACTCGCTCAAATACAGCTCGTCGGTTGCGTCGAACGGCTCGATGCCTGCCACCAGCCAATGTGTCGGATCAGAAACCTCGACACGGTAGGGCGCAATGGGCGGATGGGCGATGAATTGTGAACCGAGCGTGTCTACCCAAAGCGGAAACGGACGAGGCGTTTCCACCGGTCGAACCGCGGCACTTCCGAGCGCAGCATTGCTGCCATGCAAGGCGAGCCAACGACCGCCTTCTTCAACCCACTCACGCACACGGCGCTGGGCAAAGACCGACGGACGAACATCACACGTATAGCTCACCACCAGTGCTGCAGCTGCAAGACCGGAGGTGTCCTCGTAGTCGGGTTGCACCCGCACGCGGAACTGATCGTGCTCGGCGAGGAGCTTCAGTAGTTCGAGGCGGGCGAAATCGAAGTCGTGATACTTGCCGCCCACCACCAGCACAACGTCGATTCGCCCCCCGGCGCTCATCAGTAATTGACTCGCTTGAGGAACCCACCATCAACGGTGACGTTCACGCCGTTGACATGACCGGCTCGCGGGCTGGCCAGGAACACGACCACGTCAGCAACTTCTTGGGCGACGCCGAGCTTGCCACCCGGATGCGCCTTTTCGGTAGCAGCGACGAACTCAGGCTTGCTTTCCTTGATCTTGTCCCAGTCGCCACCTTCGATGAAGATTGGCCCCGGTGACACCACGTTGCAACGGATGCCCTGTGCCCCGAGCACTTGTGCCTGACCCAGCGTCCAACTGGTCATGGCCGCTTTCAGGGCGCTGTAGCTGCCACTGCCACTGCCGAAGTGCTCGGCCGACGCGGTGGTGCCGATGCTGATCAGCGCTCCCCCGCCTTCACTGAGCGCCGCCTTGGCCGCGTCCACACCGTTGACCAGCGCCATCATGTCGATGTCAAGATTGCTTTGCCAGTGCTCAAGCGTTTTGCCGCCCTTGCCCGACGTGTTGTGCACATAAATGTCCAGCCCGCCCAGTTGCTCGATGGCGCTCGCAACGAATGCCCGCAGTGATTCGGGGTTGGCGGCGTCAACGACCGAGCCGACGACCGTGCCCAAAGCTGAAAGTTCCGCGACGGCCTGGTCGACATCGGCTTTCGTTCGCGCGCAAAGGGCCACTGACGCGCCCTCGGCAAGGAGCGACTCCACGATGGCACGGCCGATGCCTTTGGTGGAGCCGGTGACGAGTGCTTTCTTGCCAGCCAATTGCAGGTCCATAGTGGGGTTTCCTCGTTCGCAAAGGGGAGGGAGTTCGCCAGAGCTTGGCGTCACCCCAGGTAGTAAGTGAAACTGTAGGCTACAACAAGTAACTAGGGGGAAAGCAGTGGAAGATGTCAGCACGTTTCGCGCACGAGCTGAGGCGTGGCTCGGCACCCGCCGCCCCCGCAAGGCGCCGCTGACGACCAACGCTCAGGTCTGGGGACAGGGCGAATTTGATGTCACCGTCTTTCACGACCGCACACCCGAGCAGGAGCACCAGTACCTCTCCGCCTACGTTGCCTGGATTGCCGAGCGCCAGTCCGCGGGCTTCTGGGGCATCACCTGGGATCCGCAGTGGGGCGGTGCCGGTCTCACCAAGGCCCACGAGCGCGCCTACATAGAGACCGAGTCGGGCTTCGAAACACCGAACGACCACGAGCTGATTTCGGTCACCTGCAAACTCATCGCGCCAGCCATCGAGCGATTCGGTACACCCGAGCAGAAGAAGCTCTACATCGATGATTTCCTGACCGCCAAGGTCTTTGCCTGCCAACTTTTTAGTGAGCCCGGCGCCGGTAGTGACCTCGCTGGCTTGTCAACGAAAGCCGTTCGTGATTTGGACGAGTGGGTGCTTGACGGCCAGAAGGTCTGGAGTTCGAATGCACACATCACGCCGTGGGGTTTCGCCATCTGCCGCACCGACCCAACAGTGCCCAAACACGCTGGCCTCACTGCCTTTCTTGTTCCGCTCGACGCGCCTGGTGTTGAGGTCCGCCCCATCAAGCAGATGAATGGCGGCGCTTCGTTTAACGAGGTGTTCCTGTCGGGCGTGCGGTTGGATGACTCGCTACGGATTGGTGAGGTTGGCGACGGCTGGAAGGTGGCCGTCACCATCCTCGGCTTCGAGCGCGAGAACAGCGGATCGTCCGGCCGTCGCGGCGGCAGCTACGCCGACCTTGTGCTGCTCGCTCGCCACCTTGGCCGCACCAACGACCCCATCATTCGCCAGCAATTGACTCGGGTGTACAGCGTGCAAATGGCCCGTCTCTGGGCTCGTAATAGGGCAGCCGCGGCCGTGAAGGCCGGAGGCTCAGCGGGACCGGGAGGTTCCATCGGCAAGCTCATGTGGAGCGATTCCATGCGCCTCATTACCGAGACAGCGTCACAATTGCTCGGACCCGCACTTACGGCCGACACCGGCGAGTGGGGCACCTTCGGATGGAACCAGCATGTGCTCGGCGCCCCCGGCTACCGCATTGCGGGTGGGTCCGATGAAATCCAACGCAACATCATCGGCGAACGCGTCCTCGGTCTCCCCACCGAGCCCCGCGTCGACCGCGACACTCCGTTCAACATGATCGGCAAATAAGCGCTCAGCGGGTCAAGACGGTGCAGGTACTGAGGCCGGGGGCGCCGTACACCTGCGTGAATGCAGTCTTTGGATTGTTGGGTACTTGGCGGCCATCAGCGCGGCCCTGGAGTTGCAGGGTGCATTCAATGACCTGACGCAGGCCGCTGGCACCGATGGGTTCACCATTGGCGATGCAGCCGCCATCGGTGTTGACGGGCAAACGACCTTCGATCTCAAGTGCTCCACTCATGATGAGGTCGGCCTGCTCGCCATGCTCACACAAACCGCATTCGGCGAGGTGCATCAACTCTGCTCCGGCTTCGGTGTCTTGCACCTGGGCCACATCGATTTCCGACGGGGCCACGCCAGCCGCCTCGAACGCGGCCTTGGCGGCAAACTCGGTGGCGGCCGGAGTGATCTGGGCAGCAAGCGAGGGGCTGAATACTTCGAACGTGCCGTACTTGCGGGTGCGAAACTCGACCGACTTCAGAAACACCGGGTCCGGCCGTAAGGCGCGCGCACGCTCGGGTGACGTGAGAATGAGCGCAGCTGCACCTTCGCTTGGGCTGCAGAACATGTACTTGGTGAGGGGGTCGTTCACCATGTCGGCATTGGCGATGTCATCGACACTCATCACGTTGCGACGCCAGGCGTTTGGATTGCGGGCACCATTGCGTAACGCTTTGGCCGAAATCTCCGCCAGCAAGCGAGGGTCAAGGTCGTGCTCCGCGAGGTAGCGCTGGATCTTCATGCCGAAGAACTGGGTGGTGACCATCATGCCCATCTCGCCGTACCAGTCCTCCAAGCCGTACTCGGCTGGGTTGGTGCCGAACGCGCCGCGCTCGTGTTTGTCGAACCCAACGACCATCACGGTGTCGGCCATACCCGACGCGATGGCGTTCGCCCCTGACAGCAACGCTGAGCCGCCAGTTGCACAGCCGTTGTACACGGTCATGAAAGGCACGCCGGTGAGGCCGAGGTCCTTGACCAGCGCGTCCGCGTGCCCCCCGTCGCGGGTACCACCTGCGGCAAAGCCGATGTCACTCCACTTCAGCCCGGCGTCGGCTAGCGCGGCCCGAGCAGCAACCGTCGCCATCTGGCGCGCTGCTATGGGAAAGCGGCCGAACGGGTGCAGACCAACTCCGACGATAGCGACGTCCATCATCCACGCTCCTTTGGTAGCGGCTCGAACCAGAACGCCTGCCATTGAGGATCACTGTCAGGCAACGGGCCGACGACCAGCCGCACCGCATCGCCGATCTTCCAGTCGTTTGCCGATCGACCGGCAAGCCGCGCCTCCACCCGCACGGAGCCAAGGTCGACATACGCAACGGCAAAAGGCGCAAACGCTTTCGGCATCCGAAAGGGAGGCTTGGGTGCGAAGCGTTGAACCGTCCACGTCCAGATCGTTCCCACAGCAGGTAACACGACCGGATCGACGGCTTCGCTTCCACAGCGAGGGCACGACGCCTGCACCGGGAACGTATCGGTGGCGCAGTCGGCGCAACGGCTGCCGATGAGGTGGGGGCCGTCGGCTTCAAGTGCGACCAGCCCGGTGAGGTTTGACAACACATCAGAAGCGGCCATAGGCCG
>JAYTKG010000688.1:0-9055 GCA_043730435.1 Acidimicrobiia bacterium
TCAAGCGCAGCCTTGGAAGTGGCCGTCGGTCTGGCGCTGGGCTTTGAGGACACTGCCACCGAGCTTGCACTGCTGGCACAACGGGCCGAGCAGAACGCCAGCGGAGTTCCCTGCGGGATCATGGATCAACTAAGCATCGCGGCCGGCAACAAGCTTGGCCCCACCCTCATCGACTGTCACGAGTTGACGGTGACATCGGTGCCGTTCCCCGAGGATCTCGACATCGTGGTCGCCTATGGCCATCATCGAACGTTGCTCGGCAGCGAATACGCCACTCGAGTGAAGGAGTGCGCCGAGGCCGAGGCCATCATTGGTCCGCTTCGGTTGGCGGTCCTGGCTGACACTTCGCAGATCGCCGATGCTGTGGTGCGCTCCCGTGCCCGCCACGTCATCAGCGAGAACCAGCGTGTACGCGATTTTGTCGCTGCGATCCAGGCCGACGCTCGGGCTGCCGCTGGCCGATTGATGATCGAGAGCCACAACAGTCTGCGGGACGATTACCACACCTCAACCGCACCTATGGATACACTGGTCGCCGACCTGGCCGCCGTCAAAGGTGTGTGGGGCGCTCGCATGACCGGCGGCGGATTCGGTGGCTGCGTGGTGGCGCTTACCGAGCCCGGCGTGTTCCAGACCGACGAGGCCAAGCGAGTGTGGGTCGTGCATCCCGCACCAGGAGCTCTCCTCGAACACGTCTGAACCGAGCATGTCAGACTGAGCGCATGAAGCTTTCGATGATGCTCAACTATTCGGGCGACTCCAAGGCAGCAGCCGACGAGGTCGTGGCGTTGGAAAAGGCCGGTGTCGAGGCCGTGTGGGTGCCAGAGGCCTACAGCTTCGACGCCATCTCCATGATGGGTTATCTGGCCGCCAAAACCACCACGATGGAGATCGGCTCAGCCATCGTCAACGTGTTCAGCCGTACGCCAACGCTGCTCGCCATGTCGGCTGCGGGTCTCGATTACGTGTCGGGGGGACGTATCAACTTCGGTCTCGGCGCATCTGGTCCGCAAGTGATCGAAGGCTTCCACGGCGTGCCGTATGAGGCGCCGATGACGAAGATCAAGGAGACCATCGAGGTGTGCCGTCAGGTGTGGCGGCGTGAGGTCATCAACTATCAGGGCAAGACCATCCACATTCCCTTACCCGAGGGCCAGGGCACCGGGTTGGCCAAGCCGCTCAAGCTCATCAATCATCCGGTACGCGACAACATCCCGCTGTACTGGGCGTCACTGAAAGGCAAGAGCGTCGCGGCCACTGCTGAGGTTGCCGACGGCTGGATCCCTGTCTTCTACATTCCCGAATTGGCTGATCGGGTGTGGGGCGATGCCATCTCGCTAGGTACCAAGAAGCGTGACGCGACGCTCGGCAAACTCGACATTCTGGCGGGTGGCGCGGTGGCCATTGGCGACGACCTTCCGATCGACAGGTTGCTGGATATGGGTCGCCCCCAGACTGCGTTGTACGTGGGCGGTATGGGTGCTCGGGGTAAGAATTTCTACAACGACATTCTGAGCGCATATGGATGGGAGGCCGAGGCCAAGCTGGTGCAGGACCTGTACCTCGACGGCAAGAAGACCGAAGCCGAAGCCGCTCTGCCCGCCGAGTACCTGCGCTTGGGTTCGCTCATTGGTCCGGAGGGTTACGTGCGCGACCGACTGGCCGCCTACGCGGAGGCAGGCGTCACCTACTTCCAGGCCGGGTTGTTCGGCACGCTGGAGCAGAAGCTCGCCACGGTAGAGCAACTCCGCAAGATCATCGACAACCTGTAGGCCAGACCGCTGCGACCGTCATCGCAGCGGACTGGCTGTTCATCCAAACAGGCCGGTCACTGAAATCTCGATACGACGGTTCAGCGCCCGACCTTCGTCGGTGGCGTTGTCGGCAATCGGATCCTCCGTACCACGCGACATGGCAGACAATCGTGAGGGATCAATGCCGTTGGACACAATGCGATTCATCGAAGCTGTGGCTCGCCGGAGTGCCAGGTCGTTGTTCGCCTCGATTGAGCCGCGGTCATCGGTGTACCCGATCACTGCAAGGGTGATCGATGGGTTCTGCTTCATGAACGCTGCCCAAAGGTCGAACCTCGCAAAGGACTCTGGTTTCATGACAGCACTGTTCGGCTCAAACAGGATTGGATCACCGAGCCGCACCAGTGCGGTCTTGACGAGCGCCGCCGTCGGTTCGATGACCATCTCATCTATGACGTTGCCCTGACCGAGGATGGCCACAGCCTTGTTGAAAACGCCGTCGGCAACGGCCCGACTGGGCACAGCGCCACGAAGGTGCATCTTTCCATCGATGAAGAATCCGTTTGGCCATGGCTGTCCGCCGGGCAACTTCTCCGAAGGCGCCCCATCAAAAGTAATAGGGGTATTCGCCGGTGGAGTGGGAGTGGTGGCGGGTGCAACCGTGGTGGCCGGCGCTTTCGTTGTGGCCACAGCAGCGGTCGTTGCCTGCGCCGCCTTGATCGTCGTGGCCGGAGCGGCGGCCGCAGTCGTAGATACCCGGGCAGTCGAAGCCACGACGTCAGACGCCACAGTCGACGGGCTCGTGACAACTTCCGGAACGGACGTCTTCACCGCCGACGTGCTCTTGCCGGAGTTGAGGAACAGGCCACCGCCAACTGCCAGACAGCCAAGAACGACGACCGGGATCACGATTCGGAGGCGGTTCGGCCCCACCACTGCGGGCTTCTTCGATTCGGGCTGGGTGCTCGCACGAACCTCGTGGGTGTCCTGTGCGCCGGAGGTCCATCCGGGGGTCCACTCTGCCGGGCGCTCCGGGACTTCTCTTTCTGACCAGGGTCTCTTGTATTGGTCGGTCATTTTGTTCTCTCAATCAGGCTTGCGGATATAGCACCGAGACCCTATGAGGTGCACCAAAAAGATGGTCTGACCTGGGTAAATTCAGGTAAACAACGACACCGCCTGCCGGGCGCATGCGATCAGCACAGGCCGGCGTTAGGTTCCGAGCAGGCGAGCCTTCTGCGCTGCGAACTCTTCGACCGTGAGCGTGCCGCGCTGCATCATGGCCTCTAGCTTTTCGAGCTGGCTGGCGACATCGGCACCACTATTTTGACCGACAGCGGCACGCATGGTGCGCGTGCTTTCGGCCAGGATGAGCTTCTGCACCGACTGCGGTTTACGGATATCAGTGAAGGTCTGTTGGCCATCTTCGCCACCGGACTCAATGAGGAGATTGCCGGCGCCGAGCAGTCGCTCCTGTACCGATTGGGCGAAGTTGACGTTCATCACTCGATCGATCGGGATCTCCACCCCGGCCTTGGCGAAGACACCGTGGCGATGAAGAATGCGGTGCGATGTCACGACGAAATTGGTGGTGACCCACTTCATGTAGCGCACGATGGTCCAGAGGATGCCGGCCACGATGACCACCAAGGCCACCCAACCGAGACCCTTCTTCAGGTTGCCGGTATCGAGCACGAGCGCGCCAATGCCCAGCACGATCCCCAGTAACAGCAGCCCGACCGATTCGGCAAAGAAGACCCAGTGAGGATGAATATCGAGCGCGACGTCTTCGTCGGCGAGGAGCAATTTGCGCGGAAACGGCATAGCCCGCAGCGTACCGGCCAACTGGCCCCCAAGTTGACCTCTCGCGTCTCGTAGGGTTTGGGCGTGGACACGATGAACGACAACCTGCTGGAGGGCTTGGACACGGCCCAGCAGGCTGCTGTCATGTCGCCAGGTGCTCCGCTGTGCATTCTGGCCGGGGCCGGTTCGGGAAAGACCACGGTGCTCACGCGACGCATCGTCAGAAGGGTCACCGACGGCAGCGCCGATTCGGCCCATGTGCTGGCGCTCACGTTCACCCGTCAGGCTGCGGGCGAACTGGTTCGACGGCTCGGCCGCTACGGCCTGCAGGACCGCCCGACCGTTGGCACCTTCCACGGGGTGGCCTACAGCGTGCTGCGCCAGCGCTGGGAGGACCTGGGCCGCCGCCCGCCCACCTTGCTCACCAGTCGCATCACCGTCGTGCGTGGCCTAGCTAGCGCCGGCACTAGCGCGGCGAACGTCGCCGAGATCGTGGCCGAGATCGACTGGAGCCGTGCCCGCCGCGTAACACCCGATCGCTACATCGCACTGGCAGCAAAGGCAGCACGGCACACGAACCTCTCCCCCGATCGCATCGCCGCCGCCTTCACCGCGTATGAGGCCGAGAAGGTAAAACGCAGCCTCATCGATTTCGACGATCTGCTTGAGCAGTGCCTTCGTACTATCGAGCGTGATCGGGCCTTCGCTGAAGTGCAACGTTGGCGCTTCCGGCATATCTTCGTGGACGAGTTTCAGGACATCAACCCGTTGCAGATGAAACTGTTGGAGATGTGGCGAGGTGGCCGCAACGACCTGTGCATCGTCGGCGACCCGAACCAGGCCATCTACGGATGGAACGGCGCCGACCCGTCGTTCCTCCGCAACGCCGGGAAGCTGTTTCCCGGCCTCACCGTCGTGCGCCTCACGGCCAATTACCGCTCAACGCCCGAGATCATCGCTGCCGGTCAGCGCGTGCTCGGCGACGATGCCACCGCAGTAACAACGACGAGGGCAGAGGGCAGCCTGCCTACGCTGCACGCGTTCGTAACGGACACGGCCGAGGCTGACGGCATCGCTGCACTGTTGTCGGTAGCCCGCCGTCCGGGTCAGCGTTGGGCTTCGTGCGCAGTGCTTACTCGCACCAACGCGCAGCTCATCACCATCGCGCAGAGGTTGCAGGCGGTAAGCATTCCCGTTCGCTCACGACTTGCCACGTCTCAGCTCACCCATCCTGCCGTTCGATCTGCGGTCGCAGATAGCTCCGAGTTCCCCGGTCGCACCGGCGTTCGCGACTGGATCACCGAAGTTCAGTTCAAGCTGCAGGACCCCGACGCCATACTCGAAGCTGAAGCCCGTGAAGCACTTGAGCGACTGGTGGAAGCCACCTTCGAGCACATCGACAGTGAGCCGTTCGCCACGCACCAGTCATTGCGCCTGTCGTTGTCGGGTGAGAACAGCCAGGGTGACGGCGTGGAATTGCTCACCTTTCACGCGGCCAAGGGTCGTGAGTGGCACACGGTGGTAGTCGCGGGCTTGGAAAATGGTTTGGTCCCTCATTCCAGCGCGGACACTCCTGCAGCCGTGGCCGAGGAAACCCGCCTGTTGTACGTGGCCCTCACTCGCGCAACGCAGTCCCTTCACGGCACGTGGGCCAAGACCCGCGCCGGCTACCGCTCCGGCCGAAAACGCTCGCCGCTGGTAGCCGGCATGCTCACCGAAACTGCGCCCATCGCCCCTCCTCCAATCGAGGTCCGCCGCATCCCAACCCGACCCGACCCAGTCCTGGTCGCGCTGCAATCATGGCGAGCCCACCGTGCCCGCGCCGCCGCCGTGGCGCCGTCATTCATCATGTCCGATGCCGCCCTCGCCGCCCTAGCGGCGGCCCGGCCCCGAACCGCCGACGAGCTCGCCCAGGTTGCCGACCTCTCCCCCTCCGCCGTCCACCACTTCGGCCCCCAACTGCTAGCCCTGCTCGGCCCCGCATAGTGATTCCGATGTTGTAGCGCAACATCAGAATCACAATCCTGGCGGCAGATCAGGCCCCGACGGCCGGCAGCGAGCGATAGATGGCGAGCAATTCCTGCACCGTTTCGGGCAGTCGTTGGTCGATGTCTTTGTCGCTTACCCGTTCAGAGTGCCAGCCCAACAGGTGATACTGACGGTCGCGCCAGCGGTCGTACTGGCTGGCTTCCCGCCGGGAATGCCACTCGGCATGGTCCACTTCGATGATGAAACGTCGAGTTGGGTCGGCCAGGTCAGGATGCACAAGTTCACCGCCGGCGAGCAGCAGTGGCATTTGACGTTCGAACGTCGGCATTCCTTCGTTCTGCAACGCTCGCAGCAGCCGTAGTTCGTAGTCGGAGTCCACCGGCCGTTGACGAAGGGAACGGCCGGCCAACACCCGACGAAGCTGTTTCGCCCCCTTGCGTCCGGGTGTCATGAGGCGGTCCTGCGTAGCAACGAGTTTCGTGAGCGTAAATCGCCCCATAGCCAGACCCTGCTCAATGATAGATTCCAAGTCGTCCTCGGGGATAATCGCAGCAAGGTCAACAACCGTCCTGACCGGTGACGTGAGGACTATGCCGTCACCTCGCTTGACCACATCGGACGAAGGCAGCGCCGACGAGCGGTGCAGCACCACATCATCAAGTCCTTCACCATCGAATCGACGTTGCACCACTTGCGCGACGCTGAGGTGTATGTCTCGGTAGCGATTCACCTTGCGGAAGCCCCAGATTTGCCCGGCACTCGTGTGTGAGACTGCGCCGTCCGTACACGCGACCAGTTCCACCATCCGCTGATACTGGGTCCGAGGCGCCGACGATGAGCGATAGACCCCTCGATGAGCTTCGAGGATCCGACCGCTCTCTCGCATATGCCTCACCTGGCCGTCGGAAACCCCGTGCTCACGAAGCCATGCTCTGGTCACAACTCCGTGGTGCGCCCCGAACCACGCCGCCAAATTTGCATCTTCCGCCATTGTCTTCCTCCAACGCTGATCGCAGCAGGGGAAGAACCGCAAGCTATGTGATTCTGATGTTGTAGGGCAACATCAGAATCACAGAAAGATTCGCTCGGCCTACCAGGTGGGGTCGAGGTCGATGATGACGGGGGCGTGGTCGGAGGGTTGGGTGCCTTTGCGGGCGTTGCGGTCGATGATGGCCCACTTGGTGGCGGCCTTCACCGGGGCCGAACCAAGGATGTAGTCGATGCGCATGCCGCGGCCCATGTGGAAGTCGCCGGCGCGGTAATCCCACCAGGAGTAGAAGGGGCCTTCGGGATGCACCTCGCGGAACAGGTCGGTGAGACCCCACGCTTTCAGCCGATCGAGCGCAGCCCGCTCCTCGGCCGACACGTGGGTACTCCCCTGCGCCTTGGCGCCATTCCACACGTCGACGTCGGTGGGCGCGATGTTGAAATCACCCCCGATGGCGACGGGCTCGTCGGGCGTGCTGTTCTTGCCGAGGTGGGTTCGGAGCCGTTCGAGCCATGCGAGCTTGTAGGTGTAGTGGTCGTCGTCGAGGGCGCGTCCGTTGGGTACGTACACCGAGGTACAACGCACCCCGCCGCAGGTGGCGGTCAGCACGCGAGCGTCACCGTCGGGTTCGCCCCCGTCGGCGAAGTTGGCAACCACGTTGTCGATGCCGACGCGGGACAAAATAGCTACACCGTTCCACTGTCCCTGGCCGTGATGAGCGGTCTCGTAACCGAGCGCCTCGAAGGCCAGACCGGGCCAGGCGCTATCGGCCAATTTGGTTTCTTGCAGCAACGCAACGTCGGGACGGACCTCATCGAGCCAGGCCTCAATCCGAGGCAGCCGCACCTTCAATGAGTTCACATTCCACGTGGCGATACGCATACGCCCACCTTAGGTCGTGGGTACCGCCCACGACCTGAGCAAATCGGCGGGCGCCTTCAGAAAGGGCTAGGCGCTGGCGGGCTTGGCCTTCGGTGCGGCTTTTTTGACCGGGGCAGCTGCCTTGGCCGAAGTCTTCTTGACCGCAGCGGGCGTGGACGCAACCGCGGCTTTTGCTCCACCTGACGTGGCTGGGGATTTCTTGGTGGCTGGCATCTTCGTTGCCGCCGGAACCTTCGCTGGTGCGGGAACCTTCTCCGCGGCGGGTGCCTTCTTTGCTGCGGGAGCCTTTGCCGGTGCGGCGACCTTCTTGGGCGCGCTAGATACCTCAGGTGTTGGTGCAGCGGCCTTTTGCGGGGCCGCGGCCTTCTTTGCGACGGCCTTCTTTGGCGCGGCTTTTTGCGCCGGTTCGATCACCGGCGGTATGACCGGCGGTGACGAGGGCACGGCCTTCTTCGACGCGGCAGCCTTGCGCGGCTTGGCGCCCGGCTTGTCCGGGGCCTTGCTCGGTTTCGCGGCTGTCTCCGTCGGGGCCACAACCACCACCGGTTCAAGAGCCTCAACGGCTGGCCTGGCTGCACGCGGAGCAGCCTTCTTGCGGCCGGCGCCCTTGACAGGCGTCGCCTCGGCGACAGGCGGGACGGCCACAACACCCGTTGGCGCGAAGCCGGGCAGCGCGGCGTCGATGCCGCGGCGGGCAGCGTTGAAGCTGACGATGATGACGGCACGCTTCTCACCCAACGCCACCACTTCACGAGCGCTGCGCGGTGCGGGCACGGCCATGGAGCGCATGGGCACGTAGACATGCACGCCGTCGGCCGTGACGGCGTACGCACCGTGGGACGAGTAGCTCTCGAAGCTCACATCGATCGTGGTGCCGACGGGGTGGTGCTCGACGAAGCTGAGGAAGGCCATGAGCTCGTTGGTGGGGTTGCCCTTGGGCGCGGCCGGGGTCGCAGGCTTGGGACCGGCGGCAGCCTTGGCCGCTGCAACTTGCGAACGAGACGGCTTGGGCTCCGCAGCAGCAGCAGCAGCGGCTGGCGCTTCCATACGGGGACCGCGACGGCCGGGCGGCGGACTCTTCGGCACCGGCATTGGTTGGGAGGCCGAAACGCTCGGCCGAGCCGACACTTTCGGGTCCCGCTTGGCGACTCGGGTGGCTCGGCGCGAAATCATGCCGCGCACCGGTGCCCTGGGCACGAACACCCAGCCAACGTGCGGAACCGGCTTGCCACCAACCAGACGACCGTCGTCGAAGAGCCACTCGTGCTCGCCGTGGAACTCTTGGAACGAGTCATTCGACAGGATGATCGCATGGGCCTTCTTGGCGATCTGCAGCACGAACGCGTCGCCACGCCCAATGGCTCCAGCGGGAGGAGAAACGAGCTCGTTGTTTTCGATGGCCTCGTCGAACTCGGCCACCTCTTTGGCGTCGATGCGATGCCCAAAGGTTGCGTCGACTACGACAGTGATCACGTCGTTCGGGTTCTCTTCCAGATAGGCCATAACGGCCTCATTCAGCTGGTGCAGACTGGGGAGCGAACGGCCTTCAGTGGCCAGGTTGGATCCATCAACGACGACGTGTCTCGACATAACGCTGTCCAGTCAATCATTCCTTGGGCCTTTCGTCGGGTATCTCACC
>JAYTKG010000689.1:0-1580 GCA_043730435.1 Acidimicrobiia bacterium
GAATCCGCTGAAATCAAGTGGAACTTTGCCAAGTTCATCGTGGACAAACAAGGAAAGGCCGTCGCACGATTCTCCCCTATGGCGACACCCGAAGAACTCCAAGCAGAAGTCGCGAAGTACCTCTAAACGGTTCTTCGCTTCGAAGGACCGACATGAGTACCACCAACAGGAGTACCGTCAACATGAGGATCACGAACATGGTTACCTCTGTGCCGGAGAACCGACGCAATGGTGGAACGTACGCGGTGAGCGAAACCGAAAAGCAGGCCTTCCTGACGAAAGGGTATGTACACCTACGAGGGGTGTTGTCGCCCGAAGAAGTCGACGAAATCGAGGCTGTATACGACGCGTTTCTGCGCCGCGAAATTAGCGTCGCCGGGAAGGATCTCAACGACATGACCACGGGCGAGCACGGCACCGACCCACAGGGTTACGCGATCGTCAACGTGATGCTGCCGCGCCGGTACTACCCAGCATGGGTAGGCAATATTTTTGAGCAGAGGGCCAAATCCATCGCCGAGCAACTCTGCGGGGAGGGCATGACGATTGATTTTGATCAGCTGCTCGCGAAGAGCCCGAACCGCCCGGAAGCAGTGTTTGGTTGGCATCAAGATCAGGCATATTGGATCGATACCGATGATCGGCGTACTGCCACGTGTTGGTTAGCCGTCGACGATTCCACCGAGGAAAACGGATGTATGCAGTTCCTCGCCGGTTCTCATCTTGAACCCGTGCGTCCGCATCGTCCGCTCCATGAAGACCGCACAAAAAGCCACACGCTCGTGACGGATCTCAGCGACGGCGATGTCATGACCAAGGTGCCAATTCGTCGGGGTGACATTACGGTGCACAACGAAGGTGTTCTGCACGGCTCGGGAGGGAATTACACCTCCGATTCCTATCGTCGGGCCTATATCGTGGCGCTTCGTTCAACCGACACGGTGCGCAAGGAACGCGAACTCGGCTTCACCCATTCGCATAACGATCACCTCGAAGTGCTCGAACAGGTCAAGGGCCTCAACGTTCAACGAATGAACCGCTAACCCGTTCGCAACTCTGCCCGCATGCAGTAGCGCTATTCCCCTCGAACGCGACACCTCGACCTCGAACGCGACCCTCGACCTCGACACCGCACCACGGGACACCGCACCCCGCAACTCAAGGCCAAGCCCGACCCGGTCGATGGTGGGTGGATGACCGCCAAAAAGAAGATCATGTTGGTATTCGGCACCCGCCCGGAGGCCGTGAAGATGGCCCCGCTGGCGTTGGCGTTGCGCAGCGTCGATTGGTGCGAGCCAATTATTGCCGTTACGGCTCAGCACCGCGAGATGCTCGATCAGGTTATGGAGCTTTTCGGGATCAGCGCCGATTATGACCTCGACATGCTTACGCCTGGCCAAACACTCACCGACGTGACCACCAAAGCCCTCAATGGCCTCGGGCCGATTATGGAGCTTGTGAAGCCCGATTGCGTCGTAGTGCAGGGTGACACCACCACGACCTTCGCCGGCGCTCTCGCAGCGTTCTACCGCCAGATCCCGGTCGTTCATATGGAAGCTGGTCTTCGTACCGACGATCCG
>JAYTKG010000690.1:0-1875 GCA_043730435.1 Acidimicrobiia bacterium
CATCCTCGTGATGTCGTCATCATTCGCCATCACTGTCACGTCCACCTTTCCTCAGGGACCCCCCGGCACTCGTTTGACAACGCCTGAAGGACTGTTCGACGTCGCCATCGGCCCAGCCATTGCAGTCTTTCTGCTGCTGGCTGCCTTCGACCATTTCGCCACCGCGACGTTCGCTCGTTCCACCTACGAGCACGACCTGCGGCGGGGCATCAACCGGTTCCGGTGGGTGGAGTACTCGCTCAGCGCCACCCTGATGATTCTGCTGATCGGGTTCTACAGCGGCATCACCGACATCACCGGAATCATCGTCATCGCCGGGGCGAACGTCGCCATGATCCTGTTCGGCTGGTTGCAGGAACGAATGAACCCGCCCGGGCGCTCCACGACGACGATGATGCCGTTCTGGTTCGGCACCGTCGCCGGTATTGCCCCGTGGGTGGCCATCTGGGTCAACGTGATCGGTGCTCCCAAGGTGCCGGGTTTCGTCTACGGCATCGTGATCGCCGAGCAGATCTTCTTCTTCAGCTTCGGCCTCAACCAATGGCTGCAGTACCGGGGCGTCGGCCGCTGGCGCGATTACGCCTACGGCGAGAAGACGTACTTGGTGCTCAGTCTGGTGGCGAAGTCCGTGCTTGCCTGGCAGATCTACGGCGGGTCACTGGCCACCTGATTGCTGGCCGCCTGAGCCAGCGAGTGGAGCAGCAGGTTGATCCTCAGACGGGATTGGTGTGGCTGGCTGCGTCTTCGGATCGATCGGCCCACCGGCCGAAGCTCAGCATCGCGTACAGAAATCCGCCGGTGAACACGACGATGGTCACGAGCGCACCGGCGATGAAGACGCCTGTCTCGGTCATTTCGACGGCCGCCGGTGAGCGAGCACGAAGGCACCGAGAGCCAAAATCGACGGCACCCAGATGCCCACGAAGATGCCGTTGAGTCGACCGTTCACATCGTCGCCCGCCTGGAAGTAGATGATGACGCTCATCAGGAAGCTGGCGAAGGCGGCCGCGAGAAACGTGCCCTTGAGGATTCGTTCAGGGTTCATGCTGACGATGGTCCCATCGTTCGCAACCAAAGACCTCACCCTGGTCGAGGTCTTCGTGAGCGATCGAAACCCCCTGTGATCGCATCCCGGAAGGGCACAGGCCCTCCCGGGATGCAATCGGACCTACTTCCTGCCGGTGCCACCCTTCATCACGAGCGAAGCAGCATTGGTGTTGTTCGCGGGTACCGGGTCTGGCGTCGACGTCGTGACGGTGGCCGTGTTCAGGATCGTTCCGACGCTGCCGTTGGCCTGAGCCTCGATCACGAACGTGACCGTTGCTCCAGCCGGCAGATTCGCAGCGGTGCACCGGACCTGATGCGTTGTTTTGGTGTACGTGCATTGCGGCGACAAGTACTGCACGATGATCTTTTTCGGATCGAGGGGCAGCTTGTCGATGACGACGATGTCCCTGGCATCGGACGGGCCACCATTGCCGCAGTTGGGTGAGGCGGTGGACTGAGCGTCGGTCTCGCAACCCGCGTTGTTGTGGACGATCAGCGTGTACACGATGACCGGGCTCGGGTTGCCGGATCGCTGGGCTGCCGTCTTGTCGAGCCAGATGTCGCTGCTCGTGTCGACGTTGGTCGAGCTGGTTGCCGAGTTGTTACTCGTATCCGGGTCGGGTGTCGTGGAGCTCACGGTGACGGTGTTCTGCAGCACCGCGGTGTCGGAAACCGAGGCACTGACCGTCACGGTGATGAACACAGTCACCGACGCAAACGGCTGCAAGGTACCGAGGTTGCAGACCACCGTCGCCGCCTGGTTGAGCGTGCACACGGTGTTCCCGTTGCCGTCCTTGCCGCTGACAAACGTTGTGCCCGCGGTCAGCG
>JAYTKG010000691.1:0-5458 GCA_043730435.1 Acidimicrobiia bacterium
TACCACGGGCGGCGAAATCCGTTCTGCTGGCCCAGCCGTATTCACACGCGGCGGTGTCCGATCCCAACTCGATGTCGTGGCCGTGGCACCAGATCAACATGACGTCGATCGCATCTGCCTGATTGGCGAATGTAAGGCAGGATCGGATCCCGTCGGGCGACACGAACTGGAACGCCTCGACTCGATCGCAAACGATCTCGGCCAGCGCGCCGCCCCAATGGTCAAGCGACTTCTTGTCGCGCGGTCAGGTTTCACCGCGGAGCTTCGGCGCCTCGCCCGAAGTCGTCCTGAAGTTGAACTTGCTGACGTCTCCCGCCTCTACCACGGTGCCTGAGCCCTACTACAGGAAACTCCTCCCGGAATGGCTCAGGGCCAAGCTGCCGTTACCCCATCCGGTCGGCGGCCATGCGCTCGTGCTCGGCGAGGGCACGGGCGATGAGCGAACGTTCGAGATACATGCCCGCAGCAAGGAGTCCGGCACTCGCCACGAGAAGCACGACGCCAGCAGTGCCTGTCACAAAGATGCTCACAAAGAACAAGATGCCGGCCAGAAAATTTCCGCCGAGCCGCATCGTCCACCACCAACCAGCCTTTGCCATCGACTTGTTCGGGAACACGTCGACAGCAGTCTGATGAGGCCACACTAAGTTGACGAACGGAATGATGAAGCTGGCGCCAGCCAGACCTGGGTCACGGCGAGTAGTCAAACCGAGCGCCCGGGCAGTCGTGGTGGCAACGACTCCCCACCAGATCTCGCAGCCGATGAGCGCAAGCCCCCCGACGCCGAGTAGTTGACCGAGGCTTGACGCCGGCCCAAATGTTCCGAAGCTCGACGGAGGTGTTGACCCGGAGGTCTGGTACCTGATGTCGTCGAAGAACGTGCGGAAACCAGCGCGCATGAGGACATAGCTAAGCAATGTCAGCACGGGCGCCACCAGACAAACTCGACCAAGCCAGAGCACGGCCTTGCGTTCTGCAGCCAATGCCTTCGCTACTTCCGCCGGACCCGTCGTGACTGGTTGCCCGCCGGGCGGCCCGCTCGTGTGACTCGACCACGACGTCCCATCCCACCAGCGCAGTGGACGCTGACCCCACGGGTCGGCGTACCAACCAGGAGGCGGCGTTTGCGAAGGCGATGGAGGAAGCATCCCGGCAGCGTATGTCGGTTCTTAGATCGCTGGGACTGGCAGTAGATCGCGTCGATTTCCGACCTTGGACCGCCAGAACGTTGAAAGTGCAGCGCAAAACGGCAAGCCCGGGCCGGCGAACCGGCCGGAGGGCACGGCAAGTGCCGGGCCCTCCGGGTTACTTCTTGTTCGCTGCAAGTGACTCAGGGCAAAGTGTCCCAGAACACCTTGTTCGCAATAGTCCGGGCATTCTTGCTGTCCGCTGACGTCCCCGGGGTGAAGGATGCGCTGTCACCGGCGTTGTTGAACGAGGCAGCCCCTTGCATCGCGCTCTGCATCGCCGACTGATTCGTCCCGCAGTACGCCGCCTCCCAGATGGCGAACTGTCCGGATCCGCCCGCCGGCACGCTGCCGAAGGCCGAGGCGTTGAGTTCTGCTGCCAGCAATTGCTGCAGCAGTTGCATCCTGGCCTGGTCGAGCGACGACCGCTTTGCACCGGTCGACTTCTTCGCGATGTCGCTCCAGAAGCCGCCCATCAGTTTCCCGACTGTGTCAATCGGTCGACCGCAAAGCAGCGTGTTGCCTATGCCCGCCGTGCCACCAACACCGGGGAACGTGTGTCCGAATGCCGTGCCTCCGAACCAGGCGCTGTTGGCGAGCGGGCTGTGGGTCGCCCAGAAGCCTTGGGTGCGGGTCACGCCCTGACCGGTGTTCTCAAACGTGCACGTCACCGTATCGCCGTTCTTCAGCGAGATGGTGGCGGTCTGCGTGGTGAGGTCACCGAGGCCAGAGCTACCCCCGGTTCCGGTGACGACACAGTTGTATGGCGTGGTCGCGTCGGACCCGCCGATGCCGGTCAGGATCCAGCCGAGTTGCGTCGCTTCCTTCACCGTGTAATTGCCGGCATTCAGCGTCTGCGTGTTGACGTTCCCGCCGTTCGTCGTCGCGCCAGTCAACGTGAACCCGTTGTAACCCGCCCCGGTCGTCGTGAAGGCGAAGCTGCCCTGGGCGGGCTTCGCGTTCTTGATGATGACAATCGTGCCAGGCTGGTCATCGTTGGTGATGGTGCAGGTGGCCTCGCCACCAATACCAACGGTGACGTTCGACCCGCTCTGGGTTCCACCCACGCAGACCCACGCACTCGCCGTGTAGCCGAAGAAGTTGCTTTCCGACAACGCCCAGGTATCAGCCTTCAGGCCTGGGCCAGAGTCAACCGGGGTGGTACCGGACAGATCGTTCGTCCCGGTACCGTTCGCCGTCAGGGTGAAGTCAGCTTCGGTCTTGGTGCCACCGTTGTTGTTCACGATGATCTTGCGCAGGTGCAACTTCGGTGCGATGTCATCATTCGTGATCGTGCACGTCGCCGACCCGCCAATCCCGACAGTGATGTTCGACCCGGACAGGCTGCCACCCACACACACCCACGCACTCGCCGTGTAACCCGACGGGCCCGTCTCCGACAACGCCCAGGTATCGGCCAGCAGGGTTCCGCCCGAATCGACCGGGTCGGTACCCGACAGATCGTTCGTACCGGTCCCGTTCGCGGTGAGCGTGAAATCAGCCACCGTCGCGATCCCACCGTTGTTGTTGATCACGACCTTGCGCAGATGCAACCCCGGAGCAATGTCATTGTTGGTGATCGTGCACGTCGCCGACTCACCCGGGGCGAGCGTGACATTCGACCCGGACAGGCTGCCACCCACACACACCCAGTCCGAAGCCGTGTAACCCGCCGGCCCAGACTCCGAGAGCACATAGATACCCGGGGTCACGGTCGCCGCAGTGACTGACGCTGAGCCGGTGGCACCCGAGATTGGCGTTGGCCCGGAGGCGCTGAGCGCCCAAGCCGTCGCCGCCGCAGTACCACCGTTGTCGTTGGTGACCGTCTTGACCAGCGTTAATTGGGACTGAAGCCGCGTGTTCGTGATGGTGCACACGATGCTGTCACCGATCGGGACGGAGACAGCACCGAGGCTAGAGCCCGCGCCACCTGCCACCACTTGGCCTGCACTGTTTGCGCACGAGATCGACGAGCTGAAGTTCGAAAGGCTCGTGCCGCCCGCTCCGAGCTCGCCAACGCTGTGGTTGCCGGCACTGACCGCCACTGGGCCCGTGTCGCCCCCGTTGCCGACGGCTGCGGCCTTCGTTGCGCCGTCGATCTGCAGGTCGAAGGTTCCCGATCCAACCGGCGACAGAACCTTCTTCACTTGCAGCGTCTGGACGATCGCGGAGAGCTGGACGCTGCGGTCCTGGTTGCCGCCGCTCGTGCCCAGGGCCGTGTCGACGCCCAGCACGCGCATGTGGAAGGGCGCGCCAGAGATCGACCCGGCGCCTCCCGGCGGGGTGCCCCAATCGAGGTGGGAGGCGACGTGTCCTGTCCAGCCGAGCATGAGGTTCCCGCCCTGGCCAGCCGGGCAGCCCGTGAGCGCAACCTTGAACGCGAACTGACGGTCGCTGTCTGCGAGGGCAGAGCCGTTCTGCTGGACGCGGTTGTCGTTGAAGCTCGTCGACTGTGTGCCGGTGTTGTTCGCGCCCGACGATACGAAGCTCGCGGTGCAGCCGTCGGACCACACGGTCATGTCGGCCGGGTTCGCTATCGAATTCAGCAGCGCCGAGGCGAGGCCGTTGAACGTGTGGACGTTGCCGCCGTTCGGGAGCGCGGGTTGTGTCAGGCTCGGCAAGGCGACCTCGCTCGGCATGGGGAAGCTGAACGCAGGGGTGCCGACAGTGCACATCACGGCGATCGTGCTCAAGCACGGGTTCGAGGCCTGGGTGAGGTTGAACCGCGTCAGCCGGTCCACCGCGGGCACGCCGCCCTTGCTGAAGTCATAGTCGAGCGTGATCGTCCACGTGCCGTTCGTCAGGCCGGTGATCGCCGTACGGTACGGCAGGCCATCGCCCTCGCGGTACTGGGAGTTCGACGCGTTGATGTTACCGTTGTCCCACTTCGGATGGGCGTTGGCGGGGGTGGCGCCGCAGGGATCGGCGAGGAACGAGAGGCTGATGTTCTGGCATTGGTCGAGGTTGGCCAAGACGGCATCGGTAAAGGTTGTCGTCGCCGTGCCGGAGGTGAGGCCCGTCGCCGTGACGCCGTAGTTGGCGACGAAGTAGTTCGGCAGCTGGAACGAGTACGTGAACGCACCGTGGCCGTCGGCTGTCGGGTCGGGGTTGCTGGACAGGCTCCAGGTCTGGCCCGCATCGTCGTTGACGACAACATGCACCGCTTCACTATCCTGCCATCCTGCGCCGGCCAGCACCACCGTTGAACCTGGCGCATAATCGGCCAGATCGCTGGCGATGGACGCAGATCCGACCACACTGGCGCGGGCGGGTCCAGCCAACGCCGTGGCCATACCAACCACCAGCATCATCACGCTCAACAGCGCCGATCCGGGAGCTCGAACCCTTCTTGTCCACCGTAGGATTCCACGCCAAGAACGCGTCGAAACAGATGCAACCGCCATGTCTCTCTCCATTCGCCCGTGTCAACAACTTTACGTTTTGTTGACTTAGCGAACTATGCGCCCGCACATATTCGAGCCGTAATAGGTCGATCGGACTATTTTGGGTCGTTTGACCCTCCCTTCGAGTTAATTATCACCGTGAGAGTCTGCATGAACACAGAACGTACTTTTTGTTGCTTTGCAGCGGCAAGAGAAGAACAAGTGCGGAAGACCACGACGACACGAAAACGTCGAAGGGCCCGGAGCGGCGAACCGACCCGGGCCCAACTACAGCGTTTGTTACTTGACTTCGACGGTGGCGCCGGACTCTTCGAGAGCGGCCTTTGCCTTGTCGGCGTCAGCCTTGTTGGCCTTCTCGAGCACTGCCTTGGGGGCAGCGTCAACCAAGTCCTTGGCTTCCTTCAGGCCCAGGCTGGTGAGCTCACGCACAACCTTGATGACCTGGATCTTCTTCTCGCCGGCCGAGATGAGAACGACGTCAAACTCGTCCTTCTCTTCTTCGGCGGGGGCAGCAGCGCCGCCCCCGGCGGGGCCGGCCATCATCATTGCGGCCGGGGCGGCAGCGGTGACGTCAAACTTCTCTTCAAACTTCTTCTTCAGGTCCGACAGCTCAAGCACGGTCATGCCGGCAATGGCGTCGAGGATGTCGTCTACGGATAGTGCCATGTTGTTTTTTCTCCTTGAAACAAAGTGTGGTTAAGAACAGGTCAGGCGGCTTCGGCGACGGTGTCGTCGGGGCTGCCGCCCTGCTTGTCGATGAGTGCTTGAATGCCATAGGCAAACGAACGCGGAACGGCCTCGAGAAGCGACGCGAACTGAGCCGCGGGTGCTTCGAAGAGTCCGGCAATCTGGCTGAGCAACACGTCA
>JAYTKG010000692.1:0-4283 GCA_043730435.1 Acidimicrobiia bacterium
CGAACGGAGCCGTTCACGTCCCTCTGCTTGACCTTGCTCCACGTGGGGGTTGCCGAGCCATGCGAGTCGCCCCGCATGCTGGTGCGCTCTTACCGCACCGTTTCACCCTTACCTGTGACCAGTTGCCCGGTCCATCGGCGGTTTCTCTCTGTTGCCCTCACCGGTAGGTCACCCCACCCTGACTCTCGTCAGCACGTTGCCCTGCGGAGCCCCGACTTTCCTCGACCAGGTCAAGCCTGGCCGCGGTCACCCGAACTACTCACCATCCGCTGGAACCTTAGTAGGCGAAGGAGTTCGGACCAAGGAGGTCAAGGTCGACCTTCTTGCCGTTGAGCAGCGTGGGCACGAGTCCCAAAGCGCTGAACGCCTGCGGAACCTGGTAAACAGGCACGACAACCACTTCGACAGCGCCCTGCACGGTAGTGGTTGGTTCAACCTCGGGCGCAAGGGAAGCGGCAACAGGGCCACCAAGAATGCCGGCCCATACGGCTGCGTGACGCGCTTCGGCCGCACCGACCGACATGACCGCGGCGCGGAGCTTGGGGACGGTGAAAAGCGGCACGAACGACTGGTAGGTCTCAAGGACGACGTTCTCGAGCGAGTGCAGCATGTTGCGCAGATCGCCAGCCTTGTCGGTCGACGCCTCGATGGCTGCGTAGGCAGGGGTGACGATGTTCTTGGTCACGGCGGGGTTCTCGATGGTGAACGGTGTGCCGCCGGACTCGGTGGTCAGACCCTGGAAGAACTTGGCGTAGGTCGCGTGATGATCCTGGAAGCGCTTGGCGAACTCGGCCGCTTCGCCAGTTAGGAGGTTCATGCCGAACGCTTTGTTGTAGATGGCTACCGCACTGTGCTCAAGCGAACTAGCAGTACGAAGCAGGACGACGTCGTTGACGACGCGCTCGGGCAGCGCGGTAGTAACGGGCGTCTCGCCGGCCTGGGCGACACGGGCACCCACACCTGCGCCCTCGCCTCCGGGACCGCCGCAAGCGGCAAGAACAGCCGCAGTAGCGACAGAGAAGCCGCCGAGAACGAGAAACTGCCGACGGGGGAGAGCGTCAGTGAGTGGAGTAGAAGGCACGGCCGTCATCCTTCGATCGCGTAAGCGGACGGGGCGAGCGCACTTTTGGCGCCGCCATCAAAGTCGAGCAGGTAGTCAGCCGGGTTGAGTCCGAGCACGCGCGCCAGCACGGTGGCGTGCCGGGCTTCAACGGGCTGAATGGAGGCGACCAGCGAAGCCGAGTCAGTGGCCTTGAGCGTAACAAGCGCCTGCCCGTAGGTGGCGGCGGCGGCGGTCTCCAACAAGAAGGCGGCGGTCAGCACGTCGGCCTGACTCTTCGCTGCCTGGAGCGCCGGGCCGAACTTCTTGAGAACGGCCTTGTTGGCGGTGTTCTTCGCGGCCTTACCTGCTGCGCCAGCCATTGCCTGCGCGTGCTCAAGGTGGTGCGACCGGAAGAGACCGGCCACGGCTGCGGGACCGGGCTCGAGCAGGTTGCTGGCCAAGGCCACGTCATAGGCGGCAACGGCAGCGAGTTCGAGAGACTGGGCGAAGACGAGCACCGAGATGTCGGCCTCATCGGGCTGCCTGGGCGGGAGTGTAGTTGTGGCGTCGGCCGCGCTGGCCCTTGATGTGCCCAGTAGCAGGGTGCCGACGCCAAGAACGGCACCGGCCAGGGCGCGGCGGCCCAGTGGTGCGAGGTCGTCAGCGATGGTGCGCATCGACTCGCGGTGTTCGTCGTCAACCTCGGCGGCGAGGCGTCGGAGTAGATGGGCGTCCACATTTTCTCCCTTAGATCCTTTGGTAGCGGAGACAGCCTTCTTTGTCGCCGCCGGAGCAGACAAATTTAGAGGCCTCCAAGCGCGACAGGCCGTACCTGTGTTGCCGAGTGCAAAACCTAGTTCGCCGGTCAGCGTTTAGCCGTGTTCTGTCCCGCTAACAGCGCACCGAGCAGAGCAGCGACTAGGCCGAACAGCAGATTGCCGACGGATGCGGGCAGGTTTAGCGGACGATTGAGGATGGCCAAACGGACAATTCGCGCCACCTGCAGCACGACTACTACTGAAAGCACTGCCAACAGCGCGTGCGTGAGCGGAGCGTTCACTCGTTGTTGACTGGCCGCTGCGAACCCACCGAGCAGAAGACCGACGAGCACGACCAGCGTGAGCAGGCCAGCCGGGCCTCGCTGCCCGGGGCCCTTATCGGTCAGCCACGAGATGGCAACAGCAGGCACGGCGAAGGCAAACGCCACCGTGATACCGCGGCGAATTGCCTCTCGATGGAAAGGAGGTCGGGTCACGTGGTGGCGTTGCTCCGTGGCGCCGGTGCCCACACCAGCTCGGGCTTTACTAATTCACAGAAGGACGCCACCTCGGCCTCGATGCGCGCCGCGTCCCAACCGAGGTCGGGGGCAAGCAGATGGGCCACATCGGACGCGGCCGCCATACAGGCACGGGCATCCTGTAAGCGGGCTCGGGTGCGACGGGAGAGCACATCATCGAGTGTGCGGGCCATCTCGTGGCGCACCGAGTATCTGGCCTCGGCCTTCACGTAGGGCAGGCCGGGAACGAGGGGAGCGCCCAGCGTCGGATCGGCTGCGATGAGTGCGTCGATGGCGGCACGCTCCGTGCCGAACCGCTCATCAAGATGGGTCCGCGTGCTGTGGGACGGCGGCACGGTGTAACCCTGCGCCCCGAGCAACTTGAGGTTGGCGGTGCGCGACTTGCCGCCACGGCCGAGGCGTTTCACGACATGGTCGACCGTGTCGGATGCCATATGCCGATACGTCGTCAGCTTCCCGCCCGTGATGGAAATGACCCCGTTCGCAAGATCGTTCACCTTGTGGCCGCGCGAAAGGTCGGCGGTGCGTCCGGAAGCGACGCTCTTCACCAGTGGGCGCAACCCGGCCCACACTCCGAGCACGTCTTGGTGAGTGACGTTGGTGGTGACGGCGTGGTTGAGCGCGTTGAGCACGTAGTCGACGTCACCAGCAGTGCACTGTGGATCGTCTAACGGGCCCTCGTAATCGGTGTCGGTCGTGCCAACGTATGTGAACGTAAAGCCGCCTTCGGGCTTCGGCAACCACGGCACAACGAAGAGTGTACGCTTCTCACCTGGCACGGGGATGACCACGGCAACGTCGTTGCGGACCTTGTCCCACGGCACGGTGATGTGGATGCCTTTTGCCGGTCGGATGGAGTCGGGGTCCTTGCCTTCATCAAAGATTCGTACCTGGTCACTCCAGACGCCAGCGGCGTTCACCACGACCGTGGCGCGCACATCAAACTGATGGCCGTCGGCCTCCACTGTTGCCCCCGTGATGGCCGTGCCGGAGCGAGTGAGCGCAACGACCTTGGTGTAGTTGGCGGCAGCGGCACCGTGCTTCAAGGCTGTGCGAATGACGGTGAGACACAAGCGGGAGTCGTCCACCGTGGCGTCGTAGTAGAGGTACCCGCCGGCCAGTTTGTCGGCGGCCATGGTGGGCATGTGGGCCAGTGTTTCGGCATGGTTGAGCTTCTTGTGCTTCTTGCCGATGCGGGCGCCGCCCGTCAGGTCGTACAGCCACATGCTCTTGCCGAGTGCGAATCCGAGCTTGCGACCGACCACGCCACCTGAGGACATGATGGGGATGAGGAACGGCAGAACCCGTACGAGGTGCGGCGCGTTGTGCAGCAACCGTTGGCGTTCGTGCAGGGCCTCATACACCAGCCCGATCTCACCCTGCTGCAAGTAGCGCAACCCGCCGTGCGCCAGCTTTGAACTCTTCGAAGATGTGCCCGACGAGAAGTCGTTACGTTCAACGAGCGCGGTCTTAAGGCCGCGGCTGGCGGCGTCGAGGGCCACGCCGGCACCGGTAATGCCACCACCGACCACCAGCACATCAAACGTTTCAGTTCGTAGTCGATCGAGCATCGTCGTGCGGTCAAACGGAAGGGGTACCATCGGCCTGATCGTACGCGAATCGACGCATAGAAGCGACGTTTACAGCCTCTGGCAAGGGTCAAAATCAGGAGGCAGCGTGGGTTGATCGCAGCAATTGCTAATCAACAATACCTATAGGTTAGTGAGCCGCTGACTACAGTTTGCTGTATGCGGACGCCCAGCGAACTCACCATGGCGTTCCGCGAGCGCGGGCTCAAAAACACGTCGCAGATCTTGAGGGCGGTGCGGTTCGATTTGACCCGAACATGGCCGATATTTCACATTTTCATATCAAGGAGCAAGACCCCCCATGCCCGAACTTCTTGGATCAAAAACGCATGAGAACCTCAAAGAAGCGTTTGCC
>JAYTKG010000693.1:0-4719 GCA_043730435.1 Acidimicrobiia bacterium
GCGACCTCGCCGTCACCGAACACCTCGTTGTCGGGCCCCTACTCGATCGCGCCATCGGGTTGCGCGCCAACGCAACGGTGTATGACGCCCTGTACATCGTCACAGCGGATGGCAAACTCGCCACCATTCCCGGAATCCGCTGCTCTATCGAGGTATTTACCTAACTGCCAGGCGATTGTAGGCCCGAGGCACGCCATTTCCAGGCGAGTGAATTTGGGTGAGGTTCCTGTCACACTGAGTCTTGGCGAATCTCCACGTGACGCTATTCGAAGACGGCGATGCAAGCGCCGAGTGCGTCACGCCCGGCTAGGCGGTTTTGGTCGAAAGCAGAACTCAGCTCGGCCAGCTTTGGGAGATGTTAGTTCTCAGGGCTCATCCAGGAACTTCTTCACGAATGCCTGCGACTCTGTCGCGTGATCGTGCTCAAATGAGTGGGTGAGTGAGTACCGCGAAACGCTCCCCTAAAGCACGATCGGCGGCCGAGACCGCGGCTTTTCCGGCCGTTCGTTACTCTGTCGAGAGTTCCCGACAATGAGCGGTTTGTCACCCGGAAACCTGAGCTACATGCGCCGATTTGTTACCGCATGGCCCGACCGGCAGGTTTGCCTACGACTTGTAGGCAAAGTGCCCTGGGGCACAACCAGACATTGCTGGACAAGCTCGACGACTCCGCGTTACGGGAATGGTACTGCGTGCAGGCAATCGAGTTCGGGTGGTCTCGGGCGGTTCTGGAGAATCAGATCATGTCCTCGCTCCACAAACGCGTCGGTGGCGCCATGCTGCACTGCGAACATCATCAGGTCGCTGCCCTCTCGATTGCGGCGATTGACCAGGCTAGATCTGGTGGGTCGACGCGGGCACATTTGGGGGCGCCGTGGCGGTCGGTGAGCCGCACCACGCCGAGCAACGACTGGTGGTCGTCGTTGGCCGAGCGAACCAGTTCAGGTTCGATTCGGTTCAACATCAGTTTTGCCCGGCGAAACATGAGGAAATGGCCGAGGTAGTCGACCTTGCCCCACGTGAGATACAGAAATCGTTCACCCCGTTTGCCGTGCACCGCCGGACCCCTGAAATCAAACTGGCCATCGGCACCGCTGACCACGACGACATCGAGTTCCCACCGGGCTGACGGCGCGTCACCGCGCACCAAACCGACAGGATCGCGGCCAATCTGCACAGCAACGTTCACCCCGTCGAACGGCGTACCGTCGGGGTCGCAGAACGACTGGCCAGGCAGATCAGTGCCCTCAATGATCACTCGCATAATGACGAGTCTGGCACGGTTGGCGAGGTCACGACCAAGCGCCCCGACCGGATCCACGGCGGGCTGTGATCAGTAGCGCGGCTAACACGATCGCGACTCCGATCCATCTGGCGACACCGATGGTTTAGTGGAGGACCAGGCTGGACAGGATCGCGGCGTTGATCAGTCCCACGAATTGCCACCCCGCTGACGAAGAACCCGTCGAATGAGACGGGTTCGGGCAAAAGCAGAATTCAGCTGCGGCCAGCGTTGGGAGATATACCTATGGCGTCGCTACAACGGAGCCAGAGTTGTGCGTTCGGTAGCTCCAGAAGCTACTTGGCGCACAACTTCGCCGTCGCCCACTGCGCTAGCGATGCACGCACCGCCTCTAGCTGGGCCAGCGTTGGGAGATGGTGTCAACACATTACGAGTCCTGCGCGTGAAGATCGGTATTTTTCGAACGTTGGAAGCGACTATGTGATCGCCGCCTCGCCCAACCTCAATTTCCGTAAGACACAGAACACACGAAGGTTTCGCGGTTGTGAACGCACCTACAGCCACGTATTCTTTCGTCCTAATAACTTGTTTCATCCCAGGGGTGAAGGTATGATGTATGTATATTGAATTTGCGACCGACGAGCTTCGCCGACTTTACGAGGACACAACGTTTAAACCGAGCCGCTTCGGGACCGACGTCGTTAAGGCCTACCGGAAGAAGGTAGGCCTGCTTGTCGCAGCGAAGGACGAACGAGACCTCACCAACATGAATTCTCTCCGCTACAAGAAGCTGGTCGCCGACCGGGCGGGCCAGCATTCAATCCGACTTAATGACCAATGGCGACTGATCCTCAACGTGATCACCGCCGATGATGGCAAGACGATGCTCATCCTCGAGATCGTCGACTACCACTAGCCGCAAGGAGGCGATATGACCAGCACCACACTCCGTCCCGCCGAGGTGTTTTCACCCGGCGAATACCTGAAAGACGAACTCGACGAGCGCGGCTGGACCGTGACTGAGTTCGCCGAGATCATCGGGCGGCCCATACAGGCCGTGTCCGAGATCATCAATGGCAAGAAGGAAATCACCACCGAAACGGCGATCGCCTTCGCTCAGGCGCTCGGCACGAGCCCGGAACTCTGGCTGAATCTGCAGACCAACTTCCGACTGTTCGAGCACCGCCGAAGTTCCGAGAGCGGCTCCTCGTCAAAGATCGAGCGCCGAGCACAGTTCCGCAAGGTGATTCCGTTGGCCGAGGTCAAAAGGCGCGGCTGGCTCCCAGCCACCGACGATCTCGATGCGCTCGAGCTGGGGATCTGCCAGTTGTTGGAGACGAAGTCGATTGCCGAAAGCAGCCGGTTCGCGCTTGCAGCGAAGCGTTCCAACTCAACCGAGCCGCTGTCGATCGAGCAGCAGGCCTGGCTGGGACGAATTCGCACCATTGCCCGCAGCCGAACGGTCGCCGTCTATGACCGCGGTCGCCTTGCCAACCTCGCTTCGGAACTTCCTCGACACCTTCGTAGCGGAACTGAGCTCCTCGTTGAGCTTCGGGCGTGGTTCGCTGAGTGCGGTGTCATTTTCGTATTCGTCGAAGGACTGCGCGGCGGCAAACTCGATGGTGCGGTGACGTTTCTCGATGACGGCCGCCCCGTGCTCGCCCTCACAGGCCGCGGCGACCGCTTCGACAGCTTTCTGTTCACTCTCCTCCACGAGTGCGCACACCTCGTGCTCGAACACGCCACTGCCGGATCGGCGGGCATCGTCGATGACGACATCGCGGGTGGAACCAACGAGACGATCGAGAACGAGGCAAACGATCAAGCCATCGCCTGGTTGTTCCCTGACGGCTTTACGTGCCCCTCCACGAGAGTCGCGACGATCATCGCCGTTGCTAATGGCTACGGCGTTCACCCCAGCGTTGTTATCGGTCAGGTTCAGCGCAAGGAAAAGGCCTGGAACCTTCATCGAGCCCACATACCGAAGGTCCGTTCCGTACTTGCGGACGACGAGGCTTAGTTGCCATGCCCGCGCCCGTCACGCTGTCGCCGACATTTTCGTTCTATGCCCCGGGCCGATCGTTTGACATTCATTGCGATGCCCCGAGTTCGGCAAGAGCCCGCTGAGCCTCATCCTCGTTAACAAGCCCACGCCTTGTAGCTTCACGCGTCGCCTCTACAAGTCGCTCAACCATGACGACTCCTATGCAGTCATGTAAAGCGCGAGCAACTGTCGTCGATGGAATGCCCTCATAGACGGTCAACTCTTCGGGTTCAAGCTGTCGACGGATCATTTGCACGAACACTGGCAACTTGGGTCTGACGCGCTTTGGCGTACCTACCCGGATGCGCCGGGGGTTCACGAGCGCAAGGTCATGGAGGGCCAGCACGGCGTCATGGGTCAAGTAGGCCTCATCACCGACGCGTAGCACTGCTTCGATAAGCTCATCCTTGCCAGTTCTCGGCACATCTTCGAACCGGTACAACCCGTACGCGACATGCTCAACCCCGCCTCGATGCGCAATCTTTCGTAGCTCCACCGGCGCAACCCCCACCTGTTGTGCGTCCCGAGTCGTCACATATCCGTAGCGATCAAGACCCCGCTCATGCAAGCGTCTACGAGCTGTATCTACCAAGACCATTGCGCCCTCCATTGTCACAACCGTACCGAAAACAGTACGGTTACGCCAACTATTTCAAGGATTGATCCTATTTGATGGCCCGCGCCACACTCGACTTCCGGGTCCACTTCGGGCCTACGATAGTAAATGAGTACAGCATCGGAGATGACCATGCATACACCCTCAGTCGAGATCGACATCCAATGCGACTCACAGCAGTTGGGCGAATACGAGATGCCTTTCGCGCTGCTCAGCGAAGCCAGAGATCCTGCGATGATCGATGTCGGAGCGATTGTGATCACTGCAGATGAAGAAGACCCAGTCTTTGCCAAGGTATTTGCAATCACGCAATTCGGTAACGGGCCAAAGGTCGTGCACCTCGAACTGCTCCAGGCGACCCACTCGACTACGCCGACGCCTTACGCCGAGCACATCTGCTCCCTGCGTAAAACGAACGACCTCGATGGCGTACTCAAGTACCGCCGCCACAATAGTCATGGTCCCGCCGTGCAACGAGTTCCCCGGCAGTTGAGGTGAGACAAGCCCTTGGATCTCGGCGAGCAGGGATACAACCAGTGGTTTCGTTAGGCACGAGCGAAGTGTCGACGCGTCCCGCCCACTGATTTCTGCTTTCATCGCAATCATTGGCGCTGAATTTGCGGCATGATGGTCGTATGACCGTGTGCGTCGAAATCGCTGTCAAGGGCCAACTTGGCGACTTGTCCTTCGACGCGTCGCACGACGCCATCGGTTCGGCCAGCAACATGTTCCTCCTCGCCGACAAGGCGTCTCACGCGGGACGAAGGACGTTACAGAGCGTCGTGGCCGGCCTGCCAGAGGACGGTCGTTATGGTG
>JAYTKG010000694.1:0-3223 GCA_043730435.1 Acidimicrobiia bacterium
TGCGTAGGTACCGATAGGTCTTGATAGCAACGCCATCTTCGGCGAGGGGCTGCACTGTCATGCGTAACTCCCTTATGACCCGCTCGCGCGAGTGCCGACCGCGCGGCCGTCCAGCTTAGTTGCCGCGCAACGCCTTCACGCTGAGTATTCCGGGTGCGGCGCGCAGGATGTCGAGCGCGCTGTCGGCGAGAGCACCGCTGATGGCGAGCACCATGAGCGCGCTGTCGGCATCACCAGACCGCCCAACGTCCATGTTGTCGATGTTGACGCCTGCGTTGCCAAGGGTGGTGCCGACCAGACCGATCATGCCGGGGTGATCCTCGTTGTGCACCACCAGCATGTTGGCCGAGGGCGGAAGATCGCATCCGTAGCCGTCGACATTCACGATGCGGTGCGGCTCGCGGCCGCCGGAGATCGCTCCCGAGATGGAGTGCTGGCCGCAACGCAACGTGATCTGCGACATGAAGTCGACGGTGTGTTCGATCTTTACTTCGCGCACCTCGATACCAGCCTCGTCGGCCATTTGTAGTGCGTTCACGAAGGTGACCTGATCGTCGCTGTGCGGCGTGAAGACACCCTTCAAGGCAGCCAGCTTTAGAATGCGAGTGTCATAGGCCGCAAGTTGGCCTTCGACCACGATTTCGATGGCAGAGGGCACGCCGTCACACAGTGTTGCAAACAGATGACCGACCCGCTCGGCGAGGGGCAGGTACGGCTTCATGAGATCGTCGGCGGCGACTGCGTCGATGTTGACGGCAAAGGGCACGAAATCACCATTCAAGGCCAACTGCACCATGTCGGCAATGGTGTCGCCCGCCTTGTCCTGCGCCTCCCGGGTGGATGCGCCGAGGTGCGGTGTGACCACGACCGAGTCGAGCTCGAACAGCGGCAAGGCCGTCATTGGTTCAGTGGAGAACACGTCGAGCGCAGCGCCCTGGATGACGCCGGCCTTGATGGCATCGGCCAGATCATTTTCATGAACGATGCCGCCGCGAGCCACGTTGATGATGCGCAGGCTGGGCTTGGCGAGCTTGAGCATTTCGGCGTTGATAAGCCCGGTGGTTTCCTTCGTCTTCGGAAGGTGCACGGTGAGGAAGTCGGACTCGGCCATCACCTTTTCCAGCGGCAACAGCTCAACGTTCATCTGACGGGCGCGCTCTTCGCTGACGAAGGGATCGTAGGCCACCAATCGCATCCCGAAGGCGAACGCACGACGGGCAACCAGGGCACCGATCCGGCCAACTCCGACAATGCCGAGTGTGCGGTCAAGCAGCTCGACGCCCTCCCATCGAGAACGTTCCCAGCGCCCGGCCTTGAGCGCAGCGTGGGCTTGGGGCACGTTGCGAGCCTGGGCCAGCAGCAGAGCCATGGTGTGCTCGGCCGCCGACACAATGTTGGACTGCGGCGCGTTTACGACCATGACACCACGACGGGTGGCGGCGGGTACGTCGACGTTGTCGAGACCGATGCCGGCGCGCCCAACCACCTGCAGGATAGGCGCATGGGCGAGCATCTCGGGCGTCACCTTGGTCTCGGAGCGGATGATCAGCGCCGAGGCCGTCGCCACTTCTCGATGGAGGTCGTCAACCGATAGCCCGAGCAGAACATCAACCTGATGTCCGGCCTTACGGAGAACGTTGAGGCCGCCCTCGGCGATCTCCTCGGTGACCAAAATTCGTGCCATATGAGCGTCAAGGTTGGCCTGAACGGCGGCGTTGTACCAATTGTTAATTCAGTAGGCGACGAACGTCACGCAAGCAGGTCGGCGATGCGACGCACGCCTTCGCCCAGATCGTCATCCCCCAAGGCGAAGCTGAGGCGCATGTAGCCGGGCGTGCCGAACGCTTCACCGGGGACCAGCGCGACCTTGGCTTCCTGCAGGATGAGGTCAGCCAGTTCAAGAGTGTTCGTAGGTTTCTTGCCGCGAATCTCACGGCCGAGCACGCCCTGGAACGACGGGTAGCAGTAGAACGCGCCCTGGGGTTCCAGACATGAAATGCCGGGGATGGCGTTCAACATCTTGTGCATGAGCTTGCCCCGGCGTTCGAACGCAGTGCGCATTTCGTAGACAGCCGTGAGGTCGCCCGACACTGCCGCCAGCGCAGCCATCTGGGCCACGTTGCAGATGTTGGACGTGGTGTGGCTCTGGAAGTTGTTGGCGGCCTCCATGATGTCTTTCGGGCCGATCATCCAGCCGACACGCCATCCCGTCATGGCGTAGGTCTTGGCTACGCCGTTCACAATGACGCACTGGTTCATCAGTTCGGGTACCAGCGCCGGCATGGACGCGAACTTGTGCTCGCCGTAGGTGAGGTGCTCGTAGATCTCGTCGGTCAGCACCCAGATGCCATGTTCGAGCGCCCAGCGGCCAATCGCCTCGACTTCTTCAGGTGGATAAACCGCGCCCGAGGGGTTGTCGGGCGATACGAACAGCAGCACCTTGGTGCGCGGCGTTCGGGCGGCCTCCAGCTGCTCAACGGTGACCCGGAAGCCGCTGAGTTCGTCGGTGTCGATCACTACCGGAACACCACCGGCGAGCACGATCGCCTCGGGGTAGGTGGTCCAGTACGGGGCGGGGCAGATGACCTCGTCGCCCGGGTCACACAGAGCGGAGAACGCTACGAAAATCGCATGCTTGCCACCGTTGGTCACCAGGATCTGGGATGCGTTCACGCTCACGCCGGAGTCACGCATGGTTTTGACCGCGATGCCTTCGCGCAGTTCGGGCAGCCCGGCAGCCGGCGTGTACTTGTGGTTGCGCGGGTTGCGACACGCCTGGGCCGCGGCCTCCACAATGTGAGGCGGCGTAGGGAAGTCGGGTTCGCCGGCACCGAAGCCGATCACGTTCTCACCGGCCGCCTTCAGGGCCTTGGCCTTGGCGTCGACCGCCAGCGTTGCGGAAGGAGCGATAGCGGCAAGTCGTTGGGAAGCGCGGTTCACGAACTGACATGCTTGCACAATGCCCGCAGTCGCTCCGAATGAGATTCGCATCCCCGCCCACCTCTTGCCAACCGACGGACGCTTCGGCTGCGGCCCATCGAAGGTACGGCCCGAAGCGATGTCGGCCCTGCATGAGGTTGGCTCCACGTGGATGGGCACCAGCCACCGCCAAGCGCCGGTGAAAGATCTGGTCGGTTCGCTGCGTGGCGGTCTGCACGATCTGTTTGGCCTGCCCGACGGTTGGGAAGTGGTGCTGGGAAACGGGGGCTCAACCGTGTTCTGG
>JAYTKG010000695.1:0-1953 GCA_043730435.1 Acidimicrobiia bacterium
GGCCGCGTTGGCATCGTTCGGTCTGCTCTACCCCGGCATTCGATCGGTGTTGGCCTCCCGGCGAGCTCAGGCCACCATGGCCCAGGGCGACCTTGTCAATGCCCGTATCCAGGGTGACCAGGCTCGCCAATGGGCGAGCTACGTCTTTGGTATCGGCTCTGCGGTCGGAGTGGCGGCACTCCTCGCCCTCTTCCTTTCTCTGGCCAACGGTCAGGTCCGTACGCCGTTCTTCCGCTTCTCATTGATGACCGCCAAGTTCGGCGAAGTCATGCGGCACTTCGCTATCAACGTGAAGATCTTCGTCATCACCGAAATCTTCGTGCTGATCTGGGGCCTCATGGTGGCGGTCGCTCGCCTCGCCCCCGGAAAAGCCGGTGCCCCCGTTCGTTGGCTGGCCATCTTCTACATCGATCTGTTCCGCGGCATCCCCGCCGTCATCACCCTGACCATCTTGAACTTCGGTCTCAAGAAGTCCGGTATCCCGTTCCTGTCCAAGCTCGATGACTTCTGGTACGCCGTCATTGCGCTCACGCTCACCTACGGCGCCTATGTCGCCGAGGTCTACCGCTCGGGCATTGAGTCCATCCACTGGAGCCAGGTTGCTGCGGCCCGATCACTCGGGCTCTCCTATGCGGGGACGATGCGCGAGGTTGTTGTTCCGCAGGCCGTGCGGCGCATCATCCCTCCGCTGCTCAACGACTTCATCGGTCTCCAAAAGGACACCGCGCTCGTCGGCTTCATCGGCGTTGTAGAAGCGTTCAGTCAAGCCCGCATCATCAACTCCGACACGTTCAACCTCTCGGCCGTCACCCTGGTGGCAGCGATCTTCTACATCATCACCGTGCCGCAGGCCCGTCTCGTCGATCGGCTCATTGCGCGCGATCAGGCCAAAACTCGGGGAGGGAGCTGACTTGTCGAACTTCATCGAGATGATCGACGTTCAGAAAAAGTTCGGTGCCAATCACGTACTTCGAGGTGTCAACCTCAGCGTCGACCAACATCAGGTCGTCTGCCTGATTGGTCCATCGGGGTGTGGCAAGTCCACCCTCCTACGGTGCATCAACGCGCTCGAATCAATCAACGCCGGAGAAATTCGTATCGACGGTGATCGGGTTTCCGGCCCCGGCATCGATGTCAACGCACTGCGCGCCGATGTCGGCATCGTGTTTCAGAGCTTCAACCTGTTTCCGCACAAAACCGTTCTGCAGAACGTGACGCTCGCACCCATCAAGGTGCTCGGCATGGACAAGGCAGCCGCCGAGGATCGGGCCATGGCGCTGCTCAAGCGCATCGGGCTCGATCACAAGGCAACGGAGTATCCCGATCGTCTCTCGGGCGGGCAACAGCAGCGCGTCGCCATTGCCCGCGCGCTCGCCATGCAACCCCGCGTGATGCTGCTCGACGAGATCACGTCGGCGCTTGACCCCGAGCTTGTCTCTGAGGTGCTGAACATTGTTCGTGACCTTGCGGCCGAAGGCATGACCATGCTGTTGGCCACCCACGAGATGGGTTTCGCCAAGGAAGTCGCGTCCAAAGTCTGCTTCCTGTACGAAGGGGTCGTGCATGAGGAAGGGCCGCCAGCGCAGATGTTCGGTGACCCTCGGCAAGACCGTACGCGAGCGTTCCTCAAGTCCATTATCGAGGCTGGCCGCCTGTAATTTTTCGATGTCCAATCGTTGATTGCTTTACATTTCAGCTCGGTAATCTTAGTGTTTAATACGTGATGATCATCAACGATCTACCCGAGTGGGCTGACCATGCCCGATGCAAGGGGAACACGACGTTGTTCTTTCCGCCGGCGGCCGAACGCCCACAGGCGCGAGCTCGGCGCGAGGCGAAGGCCAAGGTCCTTTGTGAACAGTGCCCCGTCGCCGACTGTTGTCGCGCTCACGCCCGGTCGCACCATGAGTACGGGTTCTGGGGAGCGGAGTCGGAAGAGGAACGCCACCTCGC
>JAYTKG010000696.1:0-3337 GCA_043730435.1 Acidimicrobiia bacterium
GTGCCGCCAGGTGAGGGGGCGTTTGATTCGGTTGGTTTCGTAAAAACCCTGATCGAGATGGGCGTTACCGCACCCATCTCGCTTGAGGTGTGCTCCCACCAACTGTGGGCCGCGCCGGTGGAGGATGCCGCAAGGGCCAGTATCGAGGGCATGCACCGCGTGCTGGCGGCAGTTGCGCAGGGCTGAGCCTCCGTGGCCTCCCTCAGATCGAGTGAGAGTACGACCTGACGCTGCGGACTTCAGCGTCGGCCGGATCGTCACGGAACGGCTCGATGATGGCTGGCGGAGAAAATCTGGGGGTAGCTATGGGGAGGAGTAGTCGACGAAAACAGGAGCGGCGTGATGACCCGATGTGGCAGGGCCTAAAGGCGGAGGCTCGCGGACGCAAAATGCCTCCGCATCTCGAGGCCTACGAGACAGCGCTCTTGCGTCGCGGGATCGAAGGTTTCAAGGAAGGGCTGTATTCGCGGAACAACCAACGTTGGGGAAACATTTGTCGACACGGCTCTGAGTTGGCTTCCCAAGTTATGCCCGTTCTCGGGCCCGCCGGAATCATCCAGCTGGTGCTGGAAACGATTGGTGCCTCCAGGGAGAGACTGCCGGCATCGCCGTATGGGTCCGCCTTCGACCATCTTGCTTGGGGAGTCGACGGAGTTACCTCTGCGTGCCGAATGCTGCTCCTAGGACAGCCTTTCGGTGCGGCGGTACTCGCTCGGACACAGCTCGAACGATGGACTTTCAACCTTGCGCATGGACTCGGTGTCGATTTCTCGTTCGACGATCTTGGCACGGATAAGATGCGCGCACTTTGGACCGTGCATCGACTCGACGTCGATGTAGCTACAACGTGGAAGGAACTATCCGAGCTCTTGCACGGCCGAGGGGACTATTTGGCTGTCGGTCGTTGGGAGTCGGTCGACATCATGAAGGGCGACGTCCCCAGCGCCATAGGCGATCTCGCCAGGACCCTCGGTCCGATCGTCGCCCAGCTTCGATCTGTGGTGTTCGGTCAAGCCGTCCAGATGGGCATGGATGTTGCGGCGCGGCTCCTCGCCAATTGGCCTACGACGACAGCCTTCAAGTCGCCGGTCAACTTTCCCATCTCGGCAATGTCGACTGCTGGCCTCTGGCCACTTTTGCACAATCACGTAATGGAGGATTTCACCCTGGTTGAGGTCGTGGCACCGCCGTCTGCTCGCCTCTGCGCGTCGAGGGACGGGTTCGTACGAGAGGGCAAGGGGATCTTCACAGCGGCCGAACTTCCGGGCCTCGTGCTCGCTGACCATCGCTATCGCGCATGGCATGAGGCGGCGAGAGCATTCGAGGCTGAATCCGTCGAAACTGGTGCGCTGTTCGACCCTGACGTGATCGCGTTTCGGGCACAGCAACTAGTGCTCACGGCCGAGGCCGCCTCGCTGACCTCGTTATGGTCGGAACCAAATCCTGGGGCCGATGCACTGTGGGTAGCGGGGTCGGCGATTCGAAGCGCATTCTTTCTCTGGCTAGAGGACGACGACCGAGCTCTGGCCTGCGTTCGCGCAGCGCTTGAGGCAATCGCAAGGGCTCGTGCATGGCGCGTAAAGCCCGAGCGTGCGGGAGCGATGCCATCGAACGCAATCTCGGGCAATTGGTTCGAACTCGCTGGTTGGCGTCGTCTCAGACTCCTGAATCGAAGTCTCGGTGAACTGTCACATTCGATGCCTACCTCAAGATGGACTGGCGCCCGCGCTGCGCTGGTCGAGGCGATCCCTTCCCATGAGGAAGGTCAGCCAGAGGCAATCGCCAGGGGTGCCGCAGTGCGGTCGGCCGTCGCGTTGTTGGGTCTTGAAACGGTCGAATGGTTGCGACTGCAGTCGGCATCCCTAGCCGATGCGCTGAGCGTGATCTTTGTGTCCGATCAGGGCATTGTGACCGTCAGTGAGGAGCAATGGCTTAACCAAGTCTGGTCCGCCCGTGACGTGGATTTTGGTGCGCCGGACTTCTCCTTCGTCTCGCGCGATCCTGTTTGAGGGATGTCAACTACTCGGAGATCGGGGCCTGACCGCGCAGCTAGGTGTGCACGGCCGTCACGGGGGGCCATGTTCGACTCGAGCCGCTCGGATTAGGATTCTCAGCCATGGCAGGAATGTCTCCAATTGATGCGGCGTTGGCCGATCGGCAACGAAGGAGTCAAGAGGCCCTTCTTCTCAAAGAAGCACGCATTTCGAGTGTCTCACTGGTTGACCAGCTACCTCAGGAACATGCCGTCCTCGTCTCGGACTTCCTCAGCCGAAACCCTCGGCCTCGGGTGCGCTACCACCTTGTCACCTATGGTGGCAGGGACTTCGCTGCTGATACTGGTAATGAGTACGCCCTTGGACGACGCGAACGTCGTTCGATGGAACGGGCTCGCGCCGGGCTCAATTGGAGGTCGTCGTCCAACAATTTCCCACTTGTGGCTGGCACGGACTCGTCAGGAAAACCTGACCGTTGGCTGGTCTTGACGTCTGACAACCGCTATTTCGGCGTTGGTGATGGTGGCACTGGCTTCTATGCGGCCGGAGCCCCCTTCTCGTTGGATGAGCAAGGGCTCGTTCGCTCCATGCTTGCCTACTTCTGATCGACGGTGTTCAGGTCTTGCCCAAAAAAGAGACTCTACCGATCCGGCTCGAATCGTTCGGGTTTTCAGGCGGCGAGGTGGATGCGGCGGTCGTTGAAGACGGCGGTGATCTGCAGCTCGCCACCGAGTTGGGTGATGATCGAGCGGAGCAATTCGAGCGATAGGCCGATTTCGCCGGATTCGATCTGCGAAATAGCAGATTGCGATTTGCCGATCATGCCGGCGAGTTCGGCCTGGGTGAGCCCGAGCGCCTGGCGTAGCTCACCAAGGTGGTACTCGGCTTGCTCGCGCAGGGCTACGGCTTTCGCCTCGAGAATGCGCGCAGCGCGGACCGGGTCTTGCATGGCTTCATCGCGCAAGGTGCTGAACTTTTTGGTGGTGGGCATCAGATCAATCCTTCCTTCTTAAGTTGTACGAGGTGTTGGTCGAAGAGTTCATCGGCGACCGGGATGTAGTCGTCGTACCAGGCGTTCCACTTCGGGGATGCATTGTCAGCGTCTCCTTTGTGGCCACCGACGAGCAGAATCGCTGTGCGGCGTGGATCGAAAGCAAACAGCAGGCGCAACGACCGTTCGGCGCGCAGTTCCATCATGTTCGAATGACGAGACTGATGAATGCTGTCGACTGCTGGTCTGCCGAGCCCGGGGCCTTGTTCTTCTAACAGTACGACTCGACCGATTATGGCGTCCTGGTCTTCGGCGGACAGAGTTTGATACCACGCGTCAAACTGATCGGTGT
>JAYTKG010000697.1:0-1710 GCA_043730435.1 Acidimicrobiia bacterium
CGTGTTTTGCAATCAACTAGTCCTTACCGCCTAGAGTGATGGTAGATTAGCTGGCATGACAATTACCATTGATGCTGCAGGTCGAGTGGTGATCCCGAAGGCGATGCGCGACGCGCTCGGGTTGTCTGCTGGAGTTCCCCTGGTCGTCACGACCGATGGGGTAGGGGTGCGGATCGAACCGGAAACGACGGGCGGCCACCTCGTGAAGGTCGACGGCCAACTGGTTGTGGTCTCCTCAACTGGGCGAAGCGTCACCGACCGCGAACTGCGGGAGGCGATCGATGCGGGCCGTCGCTGACACAAGCGTGATCGTTGCTGCGGCGCTGCAATCTGGAGGGGGTCACGCTGAGTCCCGAGCGGCGATTGGCGCGTATGACGCGGCTGCGGCAGGGCATGCATGGATCGAGAGTTACTCGGTGTTGACG
The DNA here is from genome assembly GCA_043730435.1 of Acidimicrobiia bacterium. Classification (GTDB taxonomy): domain Bacteria; phylum Actinomycetota; class Acidimicrobiia; order Acidimicrobiales; family Ilumatobacteraceae; genus JANMCE01. Next base: position 426 of record JAYTKG010000697.1, read on the forward strand.
AGACTGCCGAGCGACGTTCGATTGTCGAGCGCGGATGCCGCGATGGTCTTGCAAGCGGTGGTACCGACAATTCGGTTGCTTTCAGGCGACGAACAACTCGACTTTGCCCTCTGGGTAAAAGGAAGCGGTGTCGTCGGGGGAGCGGTGTACGACGCCTTGGTCGGCTGGGCTGCGAAATGTGCAGGCTTGCCGTTGCTGACGCGAGACATCCGGGCACTGCCGACATATCGAACTCTTGACGTGGAGTACCTGCTGATCGATCCCACGTTGCCGTGACGCTTCGTGCGCCAGGGATCAAACCCATGCGCCCATGTGCTCGAAATGGGAGTTAATCGACCAAGTCCGACGATCCAACGGCTAGAGCCGCCACAGTTGCCGAACCGTAGACCCCTATGCGCTGATTGAGGAAAGCACGGCAGCCAACGCTGCTGCGGCTTCGGAGTGGGGCATCGCCGCCATGCGAGCCAGACTCGCGCCGGTCAGCATGGGATGGTCAGTGACCTCCAGTCCGCACCACTGAGGAGGCACAAACGCCGTCATCGCTGAGACACATCGTGGTGATAGTTCCACGATGCCCAACGACCCCATTGGGTGCGGGCAGCTTCTGCGTGAGCTTGCGTAGAATTCCGAGTCGCCGACGGCTCGTGCCGAGGTAGTTCGGAGACGAGAAAGCGACGCTCGCGCTCCACCAATGCGTACCTCGAAGAACTCACGATTGTGGGTCAGACGACTTCGGTGGAAGTACGTCGACCCGCTTCTTCTACAATGGCGGACTTGGACTCGTGGAAGCGGGACGAGCCTCCGTTGGTGGTTTGTCCGGCGTCCACCACCAAGCAATGGCCGCTGATGTAACGGGCCTCATCACTGGCCAGGAACAACGCCGCGTTGGCGATATCCGACGGCTGGCCGGCAATGCCCAACGGTGATGTGGAGGCGATGTGTTTGTTGGTGGTGGCCAAATCGGTGTGGTCGCCGGTGATAACTGCAGCCGTCATGGCAGTGGCGGTGTTCCCTGGTGAAATGGCATTGACTCGAATGCCGTGCTGGCCCAATTCCGATGCCACCGATTTGGTGAGCCCGATCACCGCATGCTTGCACGCCGTATACGCGTGCGGCCCTAATCCGCCCATGATGCCGGCCGTGCTCGACGTGGTGATGATGACGCCTGAACCCTGCGGCACCATCACTCGGGCGGCGTGCTTCATACCGTGGAATGCACCATTCAGCAGCACCGCCACGGTGCGACTCCATGCATCGGAGGTGGTGTCGGCAATCCTGCCGATTG
>JAYTKG010000698.1:0-6157 GCA_043730435.1 Acidimicrobiia bacterium
AGCGGTGGTGCCATTCGAGCCAGAACATCTGGTCACCATGTACACCTGCGGCATCACACCGTACGACGCAACCCATCTCGGGCACGCATGGGTGTACGTGAATTACGACGTACTCACCCGTCGCCTTCTCGACATGGGCCACGAAGTTCGTTGTGTGCGCAACGTTACTGATGTAGATGATCCGTTGTTCGCAAAGGCCCGCGAGCTCGGTGTGCACTACCTAGATCTGGCGGCTAAAGAAGAGACCCGATTCAAGGGCGATATGGAGGCATTGAACGTGCTTCCGGTGTACGCCGAGCCGCGGGCGTCTTCTGCCATTCCGGATATCCGCAAGTTCATCGGCATGGTGCTCGATCACGGCTACGCCTACCAGGCCGGCGGCAGCGTGTACTTCGACGTGGCCAAGTTCGGTTCGTTTGGTTCACTGAGTCACTACAGCCGTGAGCAGATGTTGGCGTTCGCGCGTGAGCGCGGTGGTGACGTCGACAACCCGCACAAGCGCAACGCGCTCGACTTTGTGTTGTGGCAGCCGTCCAAGCACGACGAGCCGAGCTGGGAAACCATCTGGGGTGCAGGCAAGCCGGGTTGGCACATTGAGTGCTCGGCCCTGGCGCTACGCGAGTTGGGTGTTAACACCATCGACCTGCATGGTGGCGGGGGAGACCTCATCTTCCCGCACCATGAATGCGAACGGGCCCAGTCCGAGGCTGCCACGGGTGAGCCGTTCGTGCGTCACTGGATGCACGTCGGGCTGGTGTGGATGGATGGCCACAAGATGTCCAAGAGTCTTGGCAACCTGGTGTTCATCGACAAGCTCCGTACCCAGTTCGACCCGCGTGCGATCCGCATCGGCATCCTCGATCACCCCTACCGCCATGACTGGCACTGGGAGACCGATCTCATGCCGAACAGTGCCGAGCGGCTGGACCGTTGGAACAAGGCGGCCGATGGCGAGGGTGGCCAGGTGCTCGAGTCCGTTCGCAAGGCGCTCGACAATGACCTTGACTGCCCAACGGCGCTAGCCGCCATCGATGCCGGCGCCGCTGCCGGGCACGACATCATCGCCGCTGCCTCCCTGCTCGGTATCGACCTCGATTGATGCCGAGACATGCCTCGTTTGCTCGCTACCGCTCACGGCTCTCGGTCTCGCTCCGCTCTGCAATGCGGCACGCACAGTAGATGATTTCGGTGCTCGTTCCACCTCTGCGACCTCGGCTGAATTAACACAGTGTGTCGGGAGGGTGAATCGTTATTCCCGGCGTGATGTTTGGGGCTACGCTCGACCTATGGCCACCACGCAGGGTGCTTCACGGTTGCAGGACCGCACCCGTGCCGTGCTCGGCCCCGTGTCACGCAGGGCGTGGAAGTTCGATCTGCAGGGTTTTGACCGTCTGCCTGCGTCGGGTCCCGCGATCCTGTGTCCGAATCACGTCAGCTTTCTCGACTCGGCGTTCCTCATGCTGGCTGTGCCGCGTCGCATCAGCTTTGTCGGCAAGGCCGAGTACATGGACGACTGGAAGACCAAGTTCCTGTTCCCCGCAATGGGCATGATTCCCATCGACCGCTCTGGTGGCGACAAGTCCACTGCTGCGCTTGACGCGGCCGAAGCGGTCTTACAGCGTGGCGAGCTGTTCGGCATCTTCCCCGAGGGCACCCGCAGCCGCGATGGTGTGCTTCATAAGGGCCACACCGGAGCGGCCCGCCTGGCGTTCAAAGTTGACTGCCCGATCTTCCCGGTCGGAGTGGTCGGAACCCGAGAGATTCAACCGCCCGACGCTAAATTGCCCAAAATTGGCGGCGCCTGCAGCATTCGCATCGGGGAGCCGATCTACCCCGCCCGCTATCGCAACCGCGCCGAAGACCACATAGCGCTCCGTCAGATGATTGATGAAGTCATGTACGAAATTCGTGAGCTGACCGGCCAGGAGTACCGCAACACCTACGCCACCAAAAAGGCCGAGACCCTCCCCAGTGGCGCGGCCGTTGTGCCCAAACTCGTCTCGGCCTAACGCTTCCGCTTTCGTCCATAGATGGTTAATCGGGTCGTCTCGGAGCGAAGCCGAATAGGCTGTATGGCGCTATGGCCGAGATAACGATTTCCCTTCCTGACGGTTCCCCGCGCGTTTTGCCTGCGGGGTCCACTGCGGGGGACCTCGCGGCCTCAATCGGGCGGGGTCTGGCCAAGGCCGCGGTGGCTGCCGTTATCGACGGTCACGAGAGCGATCTCGGCGTGCCGCTGAACGATGGCGCGAAGGTAGCCATCATCACGGCGAACACCGACGAAGGTCGTCATGTCCTGCGACACTCCACGGCCCACGTACTCGCGCAAGCCGTCACACAGTTGATCCCCGGAGCCAAGTACACCATCGGGCCCGCCATCGAAGACGGCTTCTACTACGACTTCGACTTGCCCGATCACAAGACGTTCAGTGAGGACGACCTCGTGGCCGTCGAGGCGCGTATGCGGGACATCATGAAAGCCGACCAACCCTTCGTGCGGTCTGAGATGGACACGGCCGAAGCACTTGAACTGTTCAAAGATCAGCCCTACAAGTGCGAGATCATCGAACGCGCATCAGCCGCTGCGGCCGACGCGCTCGACTCTGGCGAAGTGTCCGCCGGGGGAGCCATCAGCATCTATCGCAACACGCCCGAGTTCGTCGACCTGTGCCTCGGGCCACACGTACCGAGCACGTCGAAGCTCGGCCATTTCAAGCTGATGAAGGTGGCTGGCGCGTACTGGCGCGGCAACGAAAAAGGCCCGATGCTGCAACGCATCTACGGCACGGCATGGGCCACCAAGGACGAACTCGCCGAGCATCTGCATCGGTTGGAAGAAGCCGAAAAGCGAGACCACCGCAAGCTTGCCGTCGAACTCGACCTGCTGTCGTTCCCGCAGGAACTCGGTGGTGGGTTGGCGGTGTGGCACCCCAAGGGTGCCATTGTCCGCAAGATGATGGAGGACTACAGCCGGGCCCGTCACGCATCGGGCGGCTACGAGTTCGTGTACACGCCGCACCTGGCGAAAGACACGTTGTTCAAGACGTCGGGTCATCTCGATTTCTATAAGGACGGTATGTACCCGCCCATGGAGATGGACAACGGCGTCTACTACCCGAAGCCCATGAACTGCCCCATGCACAGCCTGATCTTCCGCGGTCGTCAGCGGAGCTACCGCGAACTTCCGCTTCGCATGTTCGAACTCGGCACGGTGTACCGCTATGAGCGTGCCGGAACGTTGCACGGCCTCATGCGCATCCGTGGCTTCACGCAGGATGACGCCCACATTTTCTGTACGCCCGAGCAGGCGCCGGAAGAGATCAAGAGTCTGTTGGCCTTCGTCATCAGCGTGCTGCGAGCCTTCGGCTTCGAAGAGTTCGACGCCATGTTGTCCACGCGCGACGTGGGTAAATCGATCGGCACCGATGAAGGATGGGAGAACGCCACGCAGTACCTGCGCGAGGCGCTTGAATCAGAGGGCATTCCCTACAAGGTCGATGAAGGCGGCGCTGCGTTTTACGGCCCCAAGATTGACGTGAAGGTGAAAGACGCCATCGGTCGCACGTGGCAGCTGTCTACCATCCAGTACGACTTCAACCTGCCCGAAAGGTTCGAGCTCGAGTACATCGGGGCCGACAGCGCTCGCCATCGTCCGGTCATGTTGCACCGCGCGTTGTTCGGCTCGGTCGAGCGGTTCTTTGGCGTTCTTGTCGAGCATTATGCCGGTGCGTTCCCCACATGGATGGCGCCGCTTCAGGTGCGCCTCCTGCCGGTGGCGACAGCTCACGACGAGTACGCCAACAAGGTTGCGGCTGACCTGAAGGCCGCGGGCTATCGCGTCGATGTGGTTGAAGCCACCGATCAACTTGGCAAGCGCATTCGCAACGCCAAGATGGAAAAGATTCCCTACGTGCTCGTAGTCGGCGACGACGATGTAGCTGCGGGAACGGTCGGCGTGAACCCTCGGGGCGGCGACGTCGAGCGCGGCGTGACGGTTGCCGATTTCACGGCGCGGTTGGAGGAGGAAGTAGCGGTTGCAGCCGCCTTAGGCTGATGTTCGAGTACATCTGGAACGGCTGGCGTTCCAGTTACGTGAACAGCCAAGCGGCTCCCAAGCCGACCGGCAGCGGGTCGATCTTCACGCAGATCTTGACCAGTGGCATGAGCGATCTGGAGACGAATATCGTGTTTCGCGGCTCGCTGACATTCGCCATCCTCAACGCGTTTCCGTACACATGCGGACACATTCTGATTCTTCCGTACCGCGAGGAAGCCGAGTTGGAGAATCTCACCACTGCCGAGACCGCCGAATTGTGGGCCACCACCACGAAGGCAGTGCGGGCGCTGAAGGCGGTCTATCCGCTCGACGGATTAAACGTGGGCATTAACCTCGGCAAGCCAGCCGGCGGTTCGGTAAGTGAGCACCTCCACGTGCACGTGGTACCACGCTGGACAGGCGATGCCAACTTCATGACCACACTCGCCAACACCCGATCGCTTCCCGAACCGCTTGAGGTCACCGCGGCCAAAGTGCGTGGAGCCTGGCCCTCCACGTAGCCTGGCGTTATGGCTGATGAGCAGGAAATCCGTGACGTCCTACCCGACGACCTGAACGCGGCCGGTTTTGTCGGCGCCTACGACTTTCCCGACAACAGTCGCCGACGCGTGCCCGGCTACATCTATCTCGGTCTGGCCGCAGTCTGTGTGATCGCCTGGCTGGTTCGTCATGACAACCGGCCCGTGCTCGTCAACAACGGTTTCCTGTTGGCGGCTGGCCTCCTCGCCGCCACCGGCGTCTTCTGCATCACCTCTGGCTGGAAGCTGGGCCTTGATGAGAAGGAAGCCCTCGCTCAGGCGACGGGGGCGGTCGGCTGGCCCATTGGTCACGCATCGGCCCAAATGGCCTGGCGCGGCCTGCGCAGCCGCCCGATCTGGCGCATCTTGGCCTACTCAGTAGAGGAACCACCTAAGCGTCGCGCCTTCGTGGTCATCGACGCCGTCGACGGCCGCACCATCGAACACTTCACCGAAGAAAACCCCGAGCAAGACTGGGAACCAGCAAACGATTAGCCCGCGGCGGCCCTTTCGGCGGCACGGATTTCGGCTCCGGCGGCGTTGGCGAGGGCACGTAGGCGGTCGAGTTTGGTTTCATCCCAGGCATCGGGCGAGATTTTGTCAATGTGGTCGGCAATGGCAGGGCCGACCTGATCGACCGATGTGCCAAAGCCGCCACCGATCACGCCCGCGGCCTCGAGCACAATGGCCTGTAGGCGGGCCGCATGGGGTGCAGCGGCGGTGAGACGGCTCTTGTCGTCGTCGGCCATCTCCAAGGCCTGGCGGATTCGGCGGCCGAAACTACGGAAGGCAGTAGACACATCAGCGGGTGAGGAGGCGCTCATAGCGCCACCATAACGCCGGTTGAGGGATGCCGAGCGCCGCCTCGGGCACTAGGCTACGGAACGTGTTCGATGGTCATCTCCGTGGTCCCGTCGATAAAGCGGTGAAACCGATCGGTATCCTGCTCCGCAAGACGGGGCTGTCGCCCGACCACCTCACCATTCTTGGTCTTGTGGTGGCGGCCTGTGCTGGCGTGGTTATCGGCAGCGGGCATCTGCTTTGGGGTTTAGTGCTGGTCATCCTGGCTGCGCTGCCCGACCTGCTCGACGGTGCGTTGGCCAAGGCATCTAACACCACCAGCCAACGCGGCGCCTTTTTTGATTCGGTGATCGACCGCGTCAGCGATGCGTTCTTCTTCGGTGGTGTCGCCTGGTTCTACGACGCACGCAGCAGACATTTAGCGCTGCTGCCCTTCGCGATCATGGCGGTCAGTTCCGTGATCTCCTACATGCGGGCCAAGGCCGAATCACTCGGCCTCGATGCCAAGGGCGGCATCATGGAACGGGCCGAACGTATCGTGCTGCTGTGCATCGGACTACTGCTGGGCGCGAAGTGGCTGAGCGTGCTCGAGGGCACCCTGTGGTTAATGATGGTCCTCACTGTCGTGACGGCCATTCAACGGTTCGTAAAGGTGTGGAAGCAAGCCGGCGTGGCGCCCATTACGGCAGCCAAGCTGGCAGCGCGCCAACATCGTCGGATTGAGCGTAAGGACAACCGCAAACGCATCCGCACCGAGATCATGGTGCGACGCCGCACGCCG
>JAYTKG010000699.1:0-1638 GCA_043730435.1 Acidimicrobiia bacterium
CACCACGCAGCAGCCGTACACGGTCGGCGGAGGTGCCGATCGGCCAGATATCGTCGCCTACGACTTTGGTATCAAGCACGCGATTCTTCGCCACCTGGCTGAGTACGGCGTCGTGACGGTCGTGCCTGCTCATACCCGCGCCATCGACGTTCTCGCGCTGAAGCCGGACGGCGTCTTCTTATCGAACGGTCCGGGCGACCCCGCCATGTCCCCCTACGCCGTGGACGCAATTCGCGAGATCGTTGATGCTGGCATGCCGACCTTCGGGATCTGCCTCGGTCATCAGCTGCTCAGCCGGGCACTCGGGGGTGACACATTCAAGCTGCCGTTCGGTCATCACGGCGGTAATCACCCTGTACAACAGCTGTCATCCGGCAAGGTGGAAATTACTAGCCAGAACCACAACTTCTGCGTCGCTCCCGACTCGATTGGTAACCGAGCCGACGTCACGCACATCAACCTGAACGACAACACCAACGAAGGCCTGCGAGTTCGTGGCGCCAATGCGTTCAGTGTGCAGTACCACCCCGAAGCCGGGCCCGGTCCGCACGACAGCCAGTACTTGTTCAGCCAGTTCGCCGGACTGATGGCGGCCTCCAAAGGCCAGAGTGGCTTTACCCGAGGAAGTTTGGACGGCTACGAAACCGTCGGCTTGCCAGCGATCGAGCGAGGGGTGGCGGGCTGATGCCGAAGCGGACAGATATTCAGTCGATTCTGATCATTGGCTCGGGCCCAATTGTCATCGGCCAGGCGTGTGAGTTTGACTACTCGGGCACCCAAGCGTGCAGGGTGTTGAAGGAGGAGGGCTACCGCGTCATCCTGGCCAACAGCAATCCGGCCACCATCATGACCGACCCCGATTTCGCCGATAGTACGTACATCGAACCGCTCACGGTCGAGGTGCTGGCCAAGATCATCGAACGCGAAAAGCCCGATGCGGTGCTGCCAACTCTCGGTGGGCAGACCGGTCTGAACTTGGCCATGGAACTGTTCCATGCCGGCCTTGTCGGTGTGCCCGGGACACCCGAGTTGATCGGCGCCAATGCCGAGTCGATTGAGACGGCCGAGAACCGTGAGAAGTTCAAGCAGGCCATGATTGAGATCGGCCTCGACGTGCCCCCCAGCGGCACCGCCCACAACATGGAAGAGGCCATCGACGTGGTAGCGCGCATCGGTTTGCCCATCATCATCCGCCCCGCCTACATCCTTGGCGGTCGTGGCACCGGCATGGCCGCCACCATGGAGGAATTCGTTAGGGCCGCAGCTCACGGTCTTGACGCCAGCCCGGTGAGCGAGATCCTCATCGAGACGTCCATTGCCGGTTGGAAGGAGTACGAGCTCGAGGTGATGCGTGACCGCAACGACAACTGCGTGATCGTCTGCTCGATTGAAAACTTTGACCCGATGGGTGTGCACACCGGGGACTCCATCACGGTCGCGCCGGCACAAACGCTCACCGATGTCGAGTATCAGAAGATGCGAGACGCAGCCTTTGCCTGTCTGCGTCGGGTGGGCGTGGAAACGGGTGGGTCGAATGTGCAGTTCGCGCTCAACCCCGAGAACGGCCACATGGTCGTTATTGAAATGAACCCTCGCGTTTCGCGTTCGAGCGCGCTGGCCAGTAAGGCCACCGGCTTT
>JAYTKG010000700.1:0-13262 GCA_043730435.1 Acidimicrobiia bacterium
CGGCACGCTTCCGTTGAATGATGTGCAGATCGTGGTGCTTGATGAGGCCGACGAAATGCTCGACATGGGTTTTGCCGAGGACATCGAAGCCATCCTGAAAGCCACGCCGGCCGAGCGTCAAACGGTGCTGTTCTCGGCCACCATGCCGCCGCGTATCAACGGTATCGCCAAGCGTCATCAGCGTGATCCGTTGAAGATCCAGATCGGTCTGGCGCCCGGCGATCGCAACAAGTCGCCACTCGTGAAGCAAAGCGCTTACGTCGTGATGCGCCAGCACAAGCCGGCCGCTCTCGGCCGAATTCTCGACGTGGAAGCGCCAACCGCCGCCATCGTGTTCTGCCGCACCCGCACCGAGGTAGACGAGCTCACCGAGACGCTCAATGGGCGCGGGTACCGGGCCGAGGCCCTACACGGCGGTATGAGTCAGGAACAGCGTGACCGGGTCATGCTTCGCATGCGCAACGGCTCAGCCGAACTGCTGATCGCCACCGACGTAGCTGCTCGTGGCCTTGACCTCGACCAGCTCACCCACGTGGTCAATTACGACGTGCCATCGGCCCCTGAGGCCTACGTGCACCGCATCGGCCGCGTGGGTCGGGCTGGTCGCGAAGGCATTGCAATTACGCTGTCCGAGCCGCGCGAACAACGCCTGTTGAACAACATCGAGCGGCTCACCAAACAGCCGATCCGCATCGAGAAACTGCCAACCGTGGCCGACCTGCGAGCCCGACAGATGGAGCTTACGCTCGGTACGTTGCGTGAGGCGTTGGCCAGTGATGATCTGGCCGACTTCAACGGCACCATCAACTCACTGATCTCCGACTTCGAGCTGCGCGAGATCGCGCTCGCCGCCATCAAGATCGCCCACGAAGCCGCTGGCAATACCGTGGACGAAAAAGAGATCCCCGAGGCCTTCGCCAAAAAGCCGTACGAGGGCGCCAAGAAAGACTTCACCAAGAGAGAGTCCGGCCCCAAGCGCGAGTATGAGAAGAAGGAATTCGGCGCCAAGAAACCCAGCTACTGGGACGATGCCACGCCCAGCCGTGAAGTGCCTTCCTTCGCCGGCAAAAAGGCGTTCCAGTCCGGGCAGGAAGCACCCGACTTCGCCCGCACCGAGCGACCGGCGCGACGCGAACCACACGCCCACGATTCCGGTTCGGACACGGCACGCCTCTACATCAACGTTGGCCGCACCGATGGCATCCGGCCACAGGATCTGGTTGGTTGCATCGCCAACGAAACCAACCTGAGCGGCCGCGACATCGGCCCGATCAAGATCGCTGAGCGCTTCTCAATCGTCGGTGTGCCAAGCGAATCAGCCGACCAAGTGATCGAAGCGATCAAACACACCACGCTCAAGGGGAAACGAGCCAAGGCTCGGCGCTATTCTGAGTAGCGTCCCCGCAGAAAGGCGGCCCTGTGAAATTTCATCTTGCGATCAACCTCGAACGCATGGATCCGTCCGACGACATGGCCGAGGTTCAGCGCCACACGCTTGAGATGGTGCAGATGGCCGACGAGGCCGGCTTCGAGATCGCCTGGGCGGCCGAACATAACGCCATCGAAATGACGATTGCGCCAAATCCGTTCCAGCTGCTCGCCTGGTGGGCCGCCCACACCTCTCGTATCCGCCTCGGTACCGCCGTAGCGGTGGCCGCCTACTGGCATCCCATTCGGCTGGCGGGTGAGGCAGCGTTACTCGACTTGCTGTCGAACGGTCGGCTCGAACTCGGTCTTGGCCGAGGCGCCTACCAGCGTGAATACGATCGCATCGCACCCGGCCTCACGCCCGCCAGCGCGTCAGCCGCGTTGCGAGAGATCCTGCCGGCCGTACGCGGGCTGTGGGCGGGCGACTATGCCCACCAGGGTGACCGGTGGTCATTCCCCACGTCTACCGCGTGTCCGAAACCGGTGCAGTCCACTCCCCCGATCTGGATCGCCGCTCGTGACCCCGACACCTACGACTGGGCGGTGGCCAACGGCTGCGACCTCATGTGCTGGCCATTGACACGACCCTTCAGCGAACTTGTCTCCTATGTCGGTCGGCTCGATGACTCTCTGGCCAAGGCCCCGGTCGGAACCGCTCGTCCTCGCATGACAGCCATGCGCTACTCCGCGGTGTTTGACAACGAGCACGATGGCGATCAGTTCATTCGCTCCGTTCAGCGCCAGAGTGGCCAGTTTGAGAATCTGTTCAAGCAACTCGGCACCGTGGAGAACGGCTTTGCCGAGTCGGTCGATCTTGAAGCGTTGTCGCACCGCGACGAGTACCAGCCCGACATGCTGCGCCAGAATCTCATGTTCGGCACCCCCGACGAGGTCGTCGCCAAGCTCAGGGCCTACGACGAACTGGGTGTCGATTTCCTGTACTGCGCCAGCTACGGCGCTCCGATCGCCGAGCAGAAGAAGTCACTCAAGATGTTCATCAAAGAAGTCATGCCCGCATTCGCAGGAGTGTCCGCATGACCGTCCGTAAGTACGTCCGCTACATCGAGGACATCCACATCGACGGCAAGCCGGGTGGCCCGGTCCGCATGGTTGCGGCCGCAGCCGTCATGACCAATCCGTGGGCCGGACGCGGCTTTGTGGAAGACCTCCGCCCCGACATCTTGGCCATCGCTCCTTCGCTCGGACAGACACTGGTTGATGCCATTCTGGAGATGTGCGGCGGCGGCGACAAGGTGGAGGCGTACGGCAAGGCTGCCGTCGTCGGAACCAGCGGTGAGACCGAGCATGCGTCTGCGCTCATTCACACCCTTCGCTTCGGCAACGTTTTCCGCGAGGCGGTCGGCGGCACGTCATATCTGAGCTTTACCAACTTCCGAGGTGGCCCCGGCTGCATCGTCAGCGTGCCGATGATGCACAAACTGGACGAGGGCTTGCGGTCCCATTACCTCACCCTGAACTTCACCATCCCAGACGCCCCCGGACCCGACGAGTTGGTTGTGGCGCTCGGTGCCGCTACGGGCGGGCGACTGCATGCTCGCCTCGGCAATCGCTACATGGACATGGAAGAAATGGCCGCCGAAAAGGCCGCCGCCGAGAACGGGTGAACCCCGCGCCGTCAATCGTGCTGATCCACGGTGTGGGCCTCGATCACACGATGTGGGACAAGGTTTCGCCCGGACTCGGCAATCGACGCGTCGTCACCTACGACCTGCTCGGCCATGGCTCCGCCGGTCCCCTGCCGTCGGGCAGTGACCTGTCCACGCTTATCGACCAACTGCGGTCGGTCTGCGATGCCGAGGCATCTCCCGTCGATATCGTCGGCTTCTCGCTCGGCGCGCTTATCGCCCAAGGCTTCGCCCTTTCGCACCCCGGGCGAGTGCGACGGCTCATACTGGTAAGTGGGGTGTTCAACCGGTCCGCCGACGAACGCTTGGCCATCCTGCAACGCGTTGCCGATGTACGAGACGGCGGCTATTTGAACAATGTGGCCATCGCCATCGACCGCTGGTTCGCACCCGAATTCGCGGCCGCTCACCCCGACGTGCTCGCCGCCGTCACCGAACGCATGATGAACAACGACATGGCCTCATACGCCAACGCGTATGAGATCTTCGCAACCGCCGATGAACAGCTGGCCACTCAGGTACATCACATCAACTGTCCGACCCTGGTCGTCACCGGTGAGCTCGATCCGCGATCGACGCCAGCCATGAGCCACGCGCTGGCCGCTACTGTCACCAACGGGCGCGCCGTTGTGCTTCCCGGTGCCCGCCATCTCACGCCGTTCGAAGTACCCGGCGCACTCGCCCGCCTCATCACCACCTTCGTGGAGGAACCCGATGCCTGATTTGCAGATGTACATCGACGGCGTGTGGGTCGACGCATCCGACGGTGGCCGACTCGACAGCATCAACCCCGCCACCGGTCAGGTGTGGGCCACGTTCCCGAATGCGACCGGCGTCGATGTCGACCGCGCCGTGCGAGCCGCCCATCGGGCAATGTACGACGGCCCCTGGTCGAAGATGAACGCCACGCAGCGAGGCAAGGCTCTGCGGCGATTGGGAGATTTGCTCGCAGCTCAGGCCGAGCGAATCGGCGCGGTTGAGACCACCGACACCGGCAAACTCTTCCGCGAGACCAAGGCCATCACCGGATACATCGCCGAGTACTTCCACTACTTCGCCGGAGCCGCCGACAAGTTGCAAGGTGCCACGTTCCCCGTCGACAAGATCGATCTGATGGCGTTCACCCTGCGGGAACCCATCGGCGTGGTCGCCGGCATCATTCCGTGGAACAACCAACTCTTTCTGACTGCCGTGAAAGTCGGCCCGGCCCTGGCGACGGGCAACGCCATCGTGCTTAAAGCGTCCGAACATGGCCCGGCGGCCCTACTGGAATTCGCTCGACTTTGTGATGAGGCTGGTATTCCGCCCGGTGTCGTGAACGTCGTGACGGGTCTTGGCGATCCGTGCGGCACGGCGTTGACGACGCACCCGTTGGTCGCCCGTATCGCCTTTACCGGAGGCACGACGGCGGCCCGGCACATCATCCGCAATTCGGCAGAAAACCTTTCGGTCGTCACCCTGGAATTGGGCGGAAAGTCACCGATCATCGTGTTCGACGATGCCGATGTCGAGAACGCGGTGAACAGCATCGTGGCAGCCAACTTCGGGGCCACCGGTCAGAGCTGCGTGGCCGGCACGCGCGTCTATGTGCATCGCCATCTGTTTGAAGAGGTGTCGACTCGTGTAGCGGATCGGGCTCGCACCATCGTGATTGGTGACCCTCTGGCGGCTGCGACCGAGATCGGTCCGCTCGCCACGGTTGGCCAACGCGATCGTATCGAGTCGGCTCTGTCGACCTCGGTAGACGAAGGTGCCACCGTGATGACCGGCGGACGACGGCCAGACGGTTTCGGCAACGGCTGGTTCTACGAGCCAACCATCCTTCATTGTGCATCCAACAACATCACTGCCGCGCGCCAAGAGCTGTTCGGGCCCGTCATGTGCGCGTTCGATTTCACCGATGAGGCCGCCGTTGTCGCGGCCGCCAACGACAGCGTCTACAGCTACGCGTCGGGTGTGTTCACCCGAGACGTTGGCCGGGCCATGCGGGTGACCCAGCAGCTTCGGGCCGGCATTGTGTACGTGAACACCTATCGGGTGGTGTCTCCCATGGTTCCGTTCGGCGGCAACGGCGAGACCGGTTACGGACGCGAGTCTGGCAGTGAGTCTTTGCTCGACTACACCCGTACCAAGACCGTCTGGCTGAACACTTCCACCGAGCCAATGGCCGACCCGTTCATCATGCGTTAGGTAGTAGGCGACACGTCTGCATCTCATATGCACAGGCCGTCCGACAGGGCTCGCGCGATGAAAGAGAGTGCCGCGCTTAAGATCGGCACAGAGAGGCGGTCGGCCGTAAGCTCGTTCGATGGCCGCCGGCTACTGGACACCCGAGCCGTTCGAGGCCGACGACGGATCTATCCCGTTCGAACGATTCGTGAACGATTTGTCGAACTTCAAGGTCGATGCGTTGACCGTTGCGATCGATCGCATCCTGACCGTGCAGGGGATTGACCTCGTTCGCACCGAGTGGCTGAAAGCGCTCGGGGACGGCCTGCACGAGTTCCGGATCCGGCACACGGCAGCGGAAGTCGCTCGGCTCTTTGGCGGCGACGATGTCGCACCGCCCGCCGGGCCAACGGAGAAGGTTTTGCTTCGAGTCTTCGTGCACTTCCACGGCCGGAAGATCATCCTGCTGCTCGGCGGCTATGACAAGGGCGACGACCCAAAGGAACGCCGCCAACAACGTGAGATCCAGTCGGCCCGCCGCCTTCTGACCCAATTTCGGCAGCGGCAACGCCGATCATCCCGTTGACCCAGTATGTTAGATTACCCATACTGATCGAGGAGGTGAACATGCCAAAGACCTACGACGAAATTGTGCAGGCCCGTCGGGCCATCATGCCGCCTGAGTCCGACGCCGTTCGTTCCGTCTTTGAGCAGTCCTACGACCTTGCCTTGGCCCTCATCCAGCTCCGTGAGAGACACGGTCTCACGCAGATTCAACTCGCCGAACGCTGCGGAGTAAACCAGGCCGACATCAGTCGGATCGAACGAGGTTCGACCAGCCCGACAGCTCGCACGCTCCAACGCATCGCCGAAGCCCTCGATGCCGACGTCCGACTGGTCGAGCGCGCCGCTTCGTAATCGCGTTGGGTCGCTTGCCATGCATATAAAAGCGGCGACCGCTGTCGTCGGGGCCGACCTACTCCGTAAGTCGCGCGAGTAGACCAGCGGTTGTCATCACCTCGACGCCATGTCTCGCGCACCGCTTCGTCAGCGGCCCGTCGTTCGTCACGACGGGGATGCGTTCGCGTCGTGCCGTCAACAGGATCAAGGCATCTTCGTTGTGCCGGGGATTGCCGACGGTCACAGCATCAAAAATCACATCCCCCCCTCCGGCGTCGAGAATACCGCCATGTCCAGCCGAGACACGTCGAGCACAATGCCACTCGTGTACGTCATAGAGACCGTCAGACGAAGAAGCGCTGTCCGCTTCGGGTCCGGTGTCTTGCCAACTTCGTCCATCTGAACGTGGTCACAACGAGATCGAGAGCGCCGGCTTCAACGCGCACATGATCGTCCAGGGCAATGGCGTCGAAAGCATTCGAGTCGAGCATCACTCGCAGCGGAGCAGCATTCACACGGGAACCGTACAACGCACGTACCGGCACCGAGCGGGAGTTCGGAGCGGAAGTCCCGGGCTTCACCTTGAACGCACCGACCGGGATCTGTTCCGGTCGCCACCTGACGCGATCGCGACCACACCCGCCGCCACCAGCCTGCCCGCCACCAGCCTGGCCGCTGCCTAACCGGCAACGCTACAACCGTCTGGACGGACTTGCTCGCCGCTGCGACCAAGAATGGTCCGGGCCACATCTTCCGGCGCCACGTGAAGGACTTTCTTACCGAGAATGGCTGCCTGCCGACGCAGGTGCTCGACCGCCTGATGAAGGACCGAATCCGCCCCGGCAATTAGTACACGTTCGCAATCGAGCGTGCCCCTTCTAGCAAGTTTCATCGCGTTGGCCTGCTGACCCGCCGATCCGGGCCGATGTGGTCGTTCGTGCGGAGCAGTCGGTCAATGGGACCGACCCGTTCGTCATGCGTTAAACGGCCGGGGTGAGCGCAGCGAGGGACACCAGCTTGTCGGCCACCGCGACCAACGCCGGATCATGACTGGTGCACACGATGGCACGACCTTCCTGGGCAAGCCGCTGAAGGATCGACGCCACCCGCGCGGCCGACGCCTCATCGAGCTGCGAGGTTGGTTCATCCAACAGGACAACGTCTGCGTCGGTTATGAGGGCACGGGCGATTCCTGCCCGCTGACGTTCTCCGCCCGACAACATGGCGACCGGGCGATCGGCCAGCCTCTCGATACCCAGCGCGCTCAACGCCCACAGCACGTCGGCATGAGGCAACCCGCGCACCTGTCGGGCGAGCTGCAGGTTCTGAGTCACGCTTACCTGCTCGGCGAATCCGGCCAGGGATGAGCCGATGCTGGTCGTGTGCGCAGTGACGTGTTCGATCCGGCCGCCGCTCGGCTTACCCAGACCACCCAGGAGCCCGAGCAGTGTGGTCTTGCCCGAACCAGACGGCCCCGACAGCACGGTGAGCTGCCCGGTGGAGATCGTGACCGACGTTGGCTCCAGCACCGTGACGCCATCAATCATCATCGACACGTCATGCGCCGACAGCAGCACCGTTTGGGCGGCTGCGTTCGGGCTGACGAGCGGTTGGTCTGCAACCACCGCCACTTCCGCCGGAGCAGTACCGGAAAGCATGACGCCATCGGACAGCGGCTGAGTAGTTGCTCGATCGCTGATACCCGCAAAGAGTCGATCACCGTCGGGGATGCGGACCCAGCCGCGCTCGTCCACGATGAGGCGCGAGTTCTGATCGATCAGTTCACTGGAGACACGACCGTCTCGGATCGTCACGACGCGATCCGCGATGCGGTTGGCTTTCACGTCGTGAGTGACCAGCAGCAACCCCGCTCCCGACTCGGCCGCCTGCTCGGCCAACAGGTCGTACACGATGTCGGCGTTGACACGATCAAGCTCTCCGGTTGGCTCGTCGGCAACGATCACTCCTGGTTTGGATGCGAGGGCCGCCGCCACGCCGACCCGCTGCGCCTCACCGCCCGACAATGACACCGGCCAGCGGTCGGCCAGGTGTCCAACCCGGCACCGCTCCAAGGCCGAGCGCGCATCAACCAGAGCGGTGGCGGTAGGAACTCCGGCCAATCGAGCCTGCAAGGCCACGTTCTCAACACAGGTCAGCTCGGGCGCCAGATCGCGGCCGCTGCCCTGGGTGATGATGCCGATCCGTTCACGACGCAACAATCGCGACGCTGCTGCGCCGAGCTGACCGAGATCACGACCGAGCACGATGGCCCGCCCTGCCCCGGGCAGCACGTCGGCGGTCACCACTTTTATCAGAGTTGACTTGCCCGAACCGCTGGGGCCGTTCACCACGACTCTCTCACCGGCCGCGACCTTGAGGCTGAGGCCGCGTAGGGCAACCACGTCATGCTCGGCGCCCCGGTAGAGCACAAAGACATCGTCGAGTTCAATCATTGCTGACCTCGCAACAGATCGCTCGGAGCGATCGATCGGGCCAGTCGCGAGGCCAGACGGGCTGTCACGAAAAACAACGTGATTACGCCGATGAGGGTCGATGCAAGCGCCAACCACGGGAGGAAGAGTCGCAGCGGCGGCTGCGGCGTACCGGCGGTGGCAGAAATCTTTACCACGTCAACGATGATCGAAACGAGGAACCCGCCACCCACCAAACCTATGGGTACGGCAACCAGGGCAAGACCCATCGCCCGATCGGCGACAAGCTTGCTGATCACCCGGTGACTGGCCCCCTCCAACGCCAACGCTCGGTGGAAGGCCTCGTCTTCAGATCGCTCGGCTACTGCGTTGAGTGCCAACGCGCCGGCCGCTAGCAGCGCAGCAAGTGCAGCCGATCCGAGTAGCACCGCCAGCGTCATGCGTGACAGGGGGTCGGTGCGCAACGTGTCGTAGCGCTCTACTCGGCTGTCCACCTTGAGCGCCTGGTAGGGAGCCTTCTGGAGCAACTGGCGGAGGTCGGTTTCGTGCGCCGATGTGTCGGCCGCCAGCCATACCTCTGTGGGTGTACCGAACCCGGGCTGCGCGAGATCGAGGTGTTGTCGGAGGTGGGAGACGTCGGTAACGATGAAACGATTGCTGGCGGTAGGAAAGAGCGGGGCGACGCCCACGACGCGAAACGCAATCTGCGAACCCGAGGTGTCGATGGTGACGATGCCATCGGTTGCCGCCGAAGCGGTGACCGTATCGACCAAGGCCGGCAAGGGATCCGGGCTAGGCGTCGGCAGCACGAGCGCGGCCGAACCCTGAAGCGCGACATCCACCCGCATCGAGCCATCATCCAGCGCGGTCACGTTGGCTTGTCGACTGGAGAAGCGCGACGGTTCAAACGGCAACGCAACATCGCCAGCCGCTGCGACTGCAACCACTTCTCGAAACGCGAGCGCCACCGACGCAGCCGGAGCCCCCGTGTTGCCCTCCCCCACGTGATGCTCGATGCGTTCGGTCGTAGAAGCCGGCTGGCCGACACGAAAGCCGATGAATCTGCCACCCCGATCAGTGGCTTCGAGTACAAGCGTCGGTCGGCCCTGCTCGTCGGCCGCGGCCAGTTCCTCATGCCACGTGCCGTTGGCCCTGGCCAGCACGAAGGCCAGCTCGCTGCCATCCCATGTACCGACGACTCCGGCCCGCAGAGCGGTTGTGCCGTCAGGAATGATGACGCCGACCGGACTGGGTGGTGGCAGGGTGAGGGCCTCCGACGCTTGCACGGGGGATGCACCGTAGTCAGGCCGCCAGGAACGTGCGGACGCGAGGGTGGCGGGGTCAAGGCCGATCAGATCGATGCCGTCACCACCGGTGCCCAATCTCCGTAGCGTCACACCGCGTCGCAGAACATCGGTTGCGGTCGTACCGGCCAGCACCTGGTCCCAGTCGGTCGTTTTCGTCAACTGCCACGGGCGAACGAGATCACGGCCCACGTTGAGGGTGGCGTCGAACGGAACCTCGAAGGCAGCCTGTTCCCGAGCCCCTTGCATAAGGGTGGAACGATACGAGAGGGCGAAGGTCCCAAAGGCCACGGCTGCGGCAATGATGGATGCGGCCGCCAGTGGGCGAAGCGGGCGCCGCGTGGCATCCAGCAGCGCGATGCGAGCCAAGGCAGCACGGCCCGGTAGCGCTCGACCAGCAAGCGACAGCAGGATTGGAACGATGCGAACCGCAGCGCAGGCCAGTGTCACGGCAAGAAGGATCGGTAGCGACCACAGGAGCGGGTCGGTGCCAGCCGAAAGCTGCCCGGTGGATGTATTGCCCCGCTTGAGCAGCAACGCAATCACTCCGATGGTGACAAGCCCGATGAGATCGCTGCTCAGGACCCGTCGCTGACGAGCACCTCCATCGCCCACTTTCAGACGGAGAAAGCCAGTCGTCACCAGCCACAGGCCAAGGAGTGCGGCGACGAAACGGCGGATGGCCGACGACGTCCATGCGGCCCGTAGCGTCGGGCCGGTCGGCAGGTCGAGCCCTCGCAGGAGCAACCACGATGTCAGCGCGCCCGCCGCTGTTCCGACGATGCATCCGGCACCGACGGCGATCACTCCGGAGATCGCGTCGAACGCCATCAACAGCGAGCGGTCCGCGCCCCGCCGCGCCAGTCGATCGCTGGCCAGTCGGTGACTATTGCGCAGGCCAAGACCGACCAACGTGGCAACACCGAAGAGGAGGACCAGCGTCTGCCCGATCGGCAGGGCCAGGCCTCGCCCGGCAACATCGGCACGGGACAACGCCGTGCGCAAGAGCGCGTCGGGCGCCTCGATCGTGACGCCGGGGATGGTGATGTCCTTCCCTGCCGCGGGCAGAGTGACCAGCAATTGGGCGAGGGCCGACCGGTTCACTTCGGCCGGAATGATTGTTGCCACCCAGGCGTCAACCCTTCGGATGAGGCGGATGCTTTCGACTCCGTTTACCGCCGCGGGGTCGCCCGACAGCAAAAGCGTTTCGCCAACGTTGGGGGTGAGCCCACCGGTGAAGGGCACCGGATCGGTGCGGGTCACGTGCCCGACAATGACGACATCGGGGAGGGCAAACTTGTTCAGGTCGGTGCCGGGGTTCTGCCCGACTGCAACCACTTCGCAGCGCGTCGGTGTGCACGACTGAGGCAGGCGGCCATCAAGGATCTGAACGGCGGAGTCCAACTTCTCCATGCCGCCCAATCGGAAGAGGGTGCCGTCGGGCATGGCGAGGGCGCGGAACTCCACCAGTCGACGCAGTCGGCCGATACCCGGCACCGCCAACCGCGCCCGCAGCCCAACGTCGACGGTACCGATGACCGCCTGCGTTGGTTGCGATTCGGGGGCGAGGGCGACCGTCACGGCCCGCTCGGACGGATCAAGATCCTGCAAGGTTCGCCGCAGCAGGAGATCGCCGGCAACGGTTGGCAAGACGACCAGCATCGCTAGCGCGGCTACGGCTGCACCCATGGCGATACCCGTCAAAACAATTTGTGCAGGACGAGCGCGTAAGCGGGCAAGCGCATAGGACCCGGCGACCCGCCACGTCGCAAATGGTCGCCAGCCTTCCCTTACCTGCGTCACGGGTAATAGAGTAACAGTCGTGACGCAGCCCGCCAGCCCAACACCGGCGACCGACGGGCGCGGACGGCCGGTTGATCGTCACGGCCGCATGATTCCGGCGGGCAACTGGCCCGAAGGACGCGAGGCGCCCGGGGGGCTCGAGTTGGTACGTCGTCTGCTGAACACGCAGAACAAAGAGAACGGTGCCGAACTCCTGGGTGACACCGCTGAGCTACGCCGCTGGATGTTGCAAGAGGGGTGTGCGGCCGGGGGACGAATCCTGCGCGCCGATGTCGCTCGCGTACATGAGCTTCGGGCGTTGCTTCGCCAAGCGCTGTGCGTGAACGGCGTTGAGACCACCGGCGCGGGCGACCGGCTCACAAGGTTCGCCGAGTCGCTGCCGGTGACCTTCGCGTTCCCCGACGGCGTGCGCTTTGTTCGACTGGGCGGTGACGTCGACGTGTTCCTCGTTACCGTGCTGGCCACCATCCACACCGCCATGGGCGACCGAACATGGAATCGGTTGAAGGCGTGCGAGCACTGCGAGTGGGTGGTGTATGACCATTCGAAGAACAGCTCGGCATCATGGTGTACCGAAAAAGCCTGCGGATCGCGGCAGCGTGCCCGCCAGTACCGACAACGGGTGAAGCAACGTAACAACATCTGAACGCTCGCCTGGCGCTCTCGTCGCGATCTGCCAACCGCTCCGTCGGTCAGTTCCAGCGGACCCCGCGTACCAGTAGATCACCACATACTCAACGACCTCACGGCGACACGGCGACGTATCTGCGGCCATCCTGACCGGCAAAGTCGGCCGCAGTCCGGCCTCAACAAACTGAGGCCCGGGTTCGATTCTGTCGGTCCCTGTTGCGTCCGACGGTCGGAAGCGGGCTCGCAGCGGCGATGAACTACATCCGCCAACGCAGGGAACGCTTTGTACAGCCGACTCGACACCCTTCGGTTCTCGACGCGAACGACACGATCATCCTGAATTCAGCAGCCGCTTTGCTCGCTCGACAACCTTCACCCTAGCGGCCTTCACATCCGACACGGCGGTTGGGTTGCGTTCGATCCAACGTCCAGTCAATACCTTTCCTAGCTCGAGCCGAGTTTCTTCAAGGTGATTCCTTCTACGACACAAGTAATCCGCCTTGGCAAGGTTCTGCGATTTCTCGATGCCGTCGAGCGAACCACGCCTTTCAGCGTCGTCTGGGGTCGCGAACCTGTAACCAAGGTCGGACATACACGCTGACCACTGCAGGAGTACTGCTTCAAACTGTTTGTCTCCCATCATCTGAATCTGAATCTCGGCGTCCGCGTTAAACATCAGCTGTTGGAGATCCAGCAGACCTTTCTCATCTAAAGCGCTTAGGGCTTCGGCTCCGCAGCCTGGCGACTGAGAGTCTCCGTTCAGCGCGTCCGAATAGCGCTGTGATGTGGTTGGCGGTGCTGCGGAAACCGGTGCAGAGTCCGCGCCACGCCAACCGTAGCCCTTTTGAGACAAGATCTCTGCCGACGGATACAGAATGACTTTTGACGCGTTCGACGGATAAAATATCGCCTGCTGATACTGAAAGCCGAGGCTGCTCATGCATTTCTGA
>JAYTKG010000701.1:0-3789 GCA_043730435.1 Acidimicrobiia bacterium
GACCTTCCAGCAGGTAGCTGGCGACCGTGAACGGCGCACCGGCAAAACCAATGAGCGGCACGGTCAGTTCGCGGCTCAGGATTCGGCAGGTTTCCAACACGTAGGGCGTGTCAGCTTCAGGGTCGAGCGGGCGTAAACGCGAGAGATCCGCGGCCGATCGAAAGGGCTCGGCCACGATTGGGCCGGTGCCAGGTGCCACATCGACGCCGAATCCGATCGCCGCCACCGGCACCACGATGTCGCTATAGAGAATGGCGGCATCCACGCCGTAGCGCCGGACGGGCTGGAGCGTTATCTCGGCCGCCAGGGCGGGTTGCGCAATCGCATCGAGAATGGAGCCGGGCCCACGGATAGCCCGGTATTCCGGCAGTGATCGGCCCGCCTGGCGCATGAACCACACCGGCGTGTACTCGGCAGCCTCACCCCGGGCAGCCATCAGGAACGGGGCGTCAGCAGCAGCAGTCACAGACCACGCACTGTACGGGTGGAGCGGCCCATTTTTCACATTCGGGTGGTCGCAATTGGTCGGATTCTCTCAAGTCTTGGCCAGCCCAGTTCAAAACCGAGCGGCGCGGCCGATAGAGTTAGTCCTCCCCGTTCCTTAGGGACATTGAGAGAGTCGGAAGGGCGAATGGCGCAGCAGCATCCGGATCTGGCGGAAGAACAGGCCAACATCGACCGCGCGTACCTGTGCCTCCAGCGCAGCCGTGACGACGCGTGGCGGTTGCGCGACCTGACGGAAACCGGTCGTGGCGGCACGCACCAGGCCCGCTGGGAAGCCGACATGTTCGAAGGCCAGATCGTCACCCGGCTCGGCCAACTTGATCTTTATGACGCGGCGCTGGTCTTCGGCCGGATCGATCGTATGCACGGCAACAACGGTGATGCTCAGCACGAGTCGTTTCACATCGGACGCCTGGCGGTTTCGGACGAAGAACGCGAACCGGTCGTTGTCGATTGGCGAGCCCCCGTCGCCGAGCCGTTCTACCGCGCCACCGGCCGCGAACCCATGGGTCTCGTGCGTCGTCGCCATTTCAGCATCAAAGGCCCGCAGCTTCTCGATATCGAAGACGAACTCTTTGGTGAAGGTCAGCTTGGCATCGGCTCCACCGTCGGCGGCGCTGAGATTCGCGGGTACTCCACGTTGATCGCTGCGCTCGAAGAGGGACGCACCGGACAGCTCGGTGACATCGTGGCCACCATTCAAGCCGAGCAGGACGAAATCATCCGTTCGTCCCATGCCGGGGTGCTGGTGGTGCAGGGCGGACCGGGTACCGGCAAGACCGTCGTTGCGCTCCATCGCGCCGCGTACCTGCTGTACACCCACAGGTTCCCGCTGGAGGATCAGGGCGTACTGGTCATCGGCCCGAACCGCCTCTTCCTTCGTTACATCGCACGGGTGTTGCCAAGCCTGGGTGAGGCCGGTATCGAGCAGGTCATTTTGGCTGACCTCGTTCCCGACGTCACCTTCGATCGCGCCGTTGATTCGCAGCTCACGTCGTTCGTGAAGGGCGACCCCCGCATGGCCAAGGTGTTGTCAAAGGCCATGCGTGATCGTCAGCGGCCGTTGAAGCAAGACCTTGTCATTCCGTTCGGTGTCGGAAGGCTCACGCTCAAAGCCGAGGACACGGTTGCGATCTTGGCCGCGGCCCGCCGTCGGTTCCGCCGTCACAACGCCGGTCGTCGCTTTGTAGAGACCGAAGTCTTTGCGGCGCTCGCCAACTCGTCGCGAGACGAACTGGCCGTCGAATACGTGCGCGACAAGCTGAAGCACAACGACGACATTCGCATCCTGTTCGAGCGCATGTGGCCGGTGCTCACGCCAGCGCAACTTCTGCACGATCTCTTCGGGTCGAAGGCGCTACTGAAGTCGGCTGCCGCAAAGTGGTGCTCCGAGGACGAGTACCTCTCGTTGTACCGCACCCGTGTCGAACGCATTGGTGATGCCACGTGGAATGATGCCGACGCACCACTGCTTGATGAAGCCCGTGCCTTGCTTGGCCCGCGTCCGCCGAAGCCGGGAAAGACCTCCGACGCTGATGAGATTCGCACTTTCGGCCACATCGTGGTTGACGAGGTGCAGGACCTCACGCCTATGCAGTTGCGCATGGTGGAGCGCCGCAGCCTGAATGGCTCCATGACCGTCGTTGGCGATCTCGGTCAGGCCACCGGTGCGCACGCTCCCGCTGATTGGGAAGACGTGCTTCGGCACCTGCCCGATCGTCGCGAACCGCGCACGGTGGAACTCACCGTCGGTTATCGCATCCCCGCGTCGGCTATGGCCCTCGCCGCGAAAGTGTTGGCGGTCGCTGCTCCGCAACTGCATCCGCCCAAGAGCGTGCGCACCACCGATGATGCCCCCGAAATTGTGTCGGCTCCCGGCGATCTGCTGGCGGCCGTTGTCGCCCAAACGCAGCGCGAACTGGCACGCGTCGGCGCGGGAAATCTTGCGGTCATCACGCCTGCGTCGCTTTCGGATGCCGTCGCCGATGCGCTGGCCGCGGCTGGTCTCACCATCGGTCGGGCGATGAGCGAAGGCCTCGACGAAACCATCACCGTTGTTCCGGTCGGCCTGGTGAAGGGCCTCGAACTCGACGCCGTCGTTGTGGTTGAGCCCGCCCGCATGGTCAGCGAAGAACACCAAGGCCTCCGGGCCCTCTACGTCGCCCTTACCCGCGCCACCCGCCGCCTGTCCATCGTGCACGCCGACCTGTTGCCAGAGATGCTCCGCGACTGACCCGAGCGCGGGTGCCTGTCGTCAGTGCCGTGCTCGTGGCACGATGCGGGGGTGCATTGTTTGACGTGTCGGGGGGAAGTGCAACCGCAGGACAAACGCTGCCCGTCTTGTCGCGCCCGTACGCGCCCGTTGTTCCTCCGGCCGTTCGTGTACGTCGCCGTACTGAGCGCGCTGTTCGGTGGAATGTTCATCGGGTGGAAGAAGCTCAACGCCGAGGCGCAGGCCCGGGGCGCCTTTGAGGTGCAGAAGGACTCGCTACCCAGTGCACCCAAAAAGCACCGTACGATTCAGGTGCCGCTTGTATCCACACTTGCGCCAGGTGCTGCGCCCGCTGCCTCCACCACCACCGCCGTGCCCCAGGTGCCGCAACCGCTCGTGCCGATTTCGGCCGAGGCCACTTCGGCCGCTGAGCCGGCACAGAACGGGTGCGGGCAGTCAACCAGCTACGACGCGGCACAACTGCTCGACGGTGACCCGAGCACGGCGTGGCGTGCGGTCGGTTCGGGGAAGGGCATCAAGATCACGCTGACATTGAAAGCGGCCAAGCGCATTACTGAAGTCGGCCTCATCCCGGGGTACGACAAGACCGACCAGTGCACCGGCATTGATCGTTTCGTGCAAATGCGTCGGATCAAAAAGGTGCGGTGGACTTTCGACGACAACACCAGCATCGAGCAGACTTTCACCGACGAACGCAGCTCGCAGGCCATTGCCGTATCCGCCGTGTCCACGCACATCTTTCTCGAAATCCTTGAAACCACTGCGCAGCGGGAACTCGACTACACGGCCATCAGCGACGTCCGCGTCGCCGGCACGGCTGCCTAGGGCCACGACCGGCAGCGGACGCCGAACCGGCGGTACGCTTACAGAACCATGTGTGAATCCCTGCACGATTGCCGAGCGGAGCGAGAATGAGCGCAGCGAGCGCAGCTGAGCGAAAAGGAGCGGTAGCGACCAAGCGAAGCCAATCAGGTAGCGAGAAGCGAAGCAGCAGCGGGTGCTAGAGCTCTTTTCGCCCGCGGTGGCCGCGTGGTTTGCATCGAGTTTTCCTG
>JAYTKG010000702.1:0-21511 GCA_043730435.1 Acidimicrobiia bacterium
GCACCGAGGGCCACCGACAACGGATTGAACGGCGGATCGATCGACCCCATCGGCGTGGACTTGGTGATCTTGCCGACTTCAGAGGTGGGCGAGTACTGACCTTTCGTCAGACCGTAGATCTGGTTATTGAACATAAGAATCGTCAGATTCACGTTACGGCGCAGCGCATGGATGAGATGGTTGCCACCGATAGACAGGCCATCACCGTCTCCCGTTACCACCCACACATCGAGGTCCGGCCGAGCCAGCGCAACGCCGGTTGCGATGGCCGGCGCGCGGCCGTGGATCGAGTGCATGCCGTAGGTGTTCATGTAGTACGGGAAACGGCTTGAGCACCCGATGCCGGAGATGAACACCGTGTTCTCGCGCGGCACACCCAGGTCGGGCATGAGCATTTGCACGGCCAGCAAGATGCCGTAGTCACCGCAGCCCGGACACCAGCGCACTTCCTGGTCGCTGGTCCAGTCCTTCTTCGTGGTGAGGGCGACGTCTGTCATGGCTTGTGCTCCTGTTCGTTCGCTTGCTTGCTACCGCTCGCTTTATCGCTCACGAGCTTTCCTGTTCGAGTGCGCCTGCAATGGCGGCTTCAAGTTCGGCGGAGGTGAAGGGAACGCCCTGCACCTTGGAGATCGACTCGGCATCCACAAGAAATTTGGCCCGCAGCTCTCGGCAAAGCTGGCCCATGTTCATCTCCGGCACCAGGATGCGCCGCCGATTCGCCAGCACTTCACCCAAGTTCGACGGCATCGGGTTGAGGTGCATGAGATGAGCCCAGGCCACCTTGCCGCCGGTGGCCCGCACTCGCCGGACCGCGTCACCGATGGCACCCCATGTTGAACCCCAGCCGACGATCAACAGGTCGGCATCGACATCACCCTGCACCTCGATGAGCGGTATGTCGTTGGCGATGCCGGCGATCTTGGCGGCACGAAGGTGCACCATTTTTTCGTGGTTCTCGGCGGTGTAGGAGATATTGCCGGAGCCGTCTTCTTTCTCAATGCCACCCACCCGGTGCATGAGGCCCGGCGTGCCCGGAATGGCCCACGGTCGGGCCAGCGTTTCGGGGTCACGGAGGTAGGGCCAAAACTCGGGAGTTCCGTCGTCGGCCACATGGTTCATGTCGGTGGCGAACGGCACCGAGATGTCCGGAAGCGACGCGACATCGGGTAGCCGCCAGGGTTCGGATCCGTTGGCCAGATAGCCGTCGGAAAGCAGGATGACCGGGGTGCGATACTTGAGCGCGATACGGACTGCTTCAATCGCCGCGTCAAAGCAGTGCACCGGACTGTAGGCCGCGACGATCGGTAGTGGCGCCTCGGCGTGGCGTCCGTAGAGGGCCATGTTGAGGTCGGCGGCCTCGGTCTTGGTAGGCAGGCCGGTGGAGGGACCGCCGCGTTGGATGTCGATGATGAGCAGTGGCAGTTCGAGACTTATGCCAAGGCTGAGGGTTTCGCTCTTGAGTGCCAGGCCCGGACCGCTTGTGCTGGTCACGCCGATGTGCCCGGCAAACGCGGCACCGAGTGCTGAGCCGATTGCAGCGATTTCGTCCTCGGCCTGGAAGGTGCGAATGCCGAAGTTCTTGTGCTTCGACAACTCATGCAGAATGTCCGATGCCGGCGTAATGGGGTAGCTGCCGAGCGTCATCGGCAGGTGCGCGAGTTGACTCGCGGCCACCAATCCCCACGCCAGCGCGACGTTGCCATTGATGTTTGTGTACTCCCCGGGCGGCAGCTTGGCCGGTTGTACCTGGTACGCGTGGTCAAGCAACTCGGTCGTTTCGGCGAACGCGTGGCCGGCCAAGAACGCAGCTCGGTTCGATTGGCGCACCAGGTCGTTCTTGGCGAAGCGTTCATCGATCCACGTGAGGGTTCCTTCAGTGGGGCGGGTGAACAGCCAGGAGATGAGGCCGAGCGCAAAGAAGTTCTTGCTGCGATCAGCGTCACGTTGCTTCACGCCGAGCGGCAGCGTGGCCTTCTTGGTGAGGTCGGTCATGGGCACCTCGATCACACGGAACGAGGCGAGGCTGCCGTCTTCCAACGGGTTCGCCGCATATCCGGCTTTCTCGAGGTTGCGTTCGTCGAAGGTATCGATGTTGACGATGAGCGTGCCGCCCGGTTCGAGCCGCTTCAGATCGGCCCGAAGCGCGGCCGGGTTCATGGCCACCAACACGCTCGGTTCGTCGCCGGGGGTGGTGATGTCGTGATCGGAAATTTGCACCTGAAACGACGAAACCCCCGCCAATGTTCCGGCAGGGGCACGTATTTCAGCTGGGAAGTCAGGAAGGGTGGACAGGTCGTTACCAAACGCCGCGCTGACTGACGTGAACCGGTCACCGGTGAGCTGCATACCATCACCGGAGTCCCCGGCGAAACGCACCACAACGCGGTGGACATTCTCTGGTGTAGGCCCTGCCCGATCGACGGTGTCGGTCATCAAACTGCCCCTCTCATGCTATGAAGGAAAGTTATACCAACCAAGCCCAAAACAGGTGGGAGGGCCGCCTATTTCATGATGGCTTGAAGCACGGTCGGCGTGCTGGCCGTTGCGACTTTCATAACCGAGTGAAGGAACACGTCGAGTTCGGCGGCAGGCATGGGCTTCATCCACTGGAAGCCCTGGGCGATTTCGCAGCCGATCTCCATCAGCATTTCGCACGTCTCGGCATCTTCGGCACCTTCGGCGACCACGGTGAGGCCGAGGCCAAGGCCAAGCTCCAAGATGGCCCGCACGAGCGCCTTGTCATGAGGACCGTTCGAGAGGTTGGCGACAAGGCTGCGGTCGATTTTGAGTTCGTCGATCGGTAGTGACTTCAGTTTGGCGAGGGTCGAATACCCGACACCGTATTCGCCAAGCGCCACGGTGACGCCCCGCTCACGCAGGAACTGGAGCTGACCGTAGACGCGGCCAGGGTCCGATTCGAAGGTGCTTTCGGTGACTTCCAGGGTGAGCAGGTCAGGCGACACGTTGCTTGCTTTCAGTGCCGTGAAAACATCCTCGCCGAAGCTGCGGTCAAGGAAGCAGTTGGCTGACACGTTGATGGCAACCGGAAGCCGCCAGCCGCGGTCCAGCCAGGTGCGGCACTGACGGAGCGCATCGGCCAGCACCGCCCGGGTGAGGGAGTGAATGACGGCGCTCTGCTCGGCGAGCGGGATGAACGCCATGGGTGGCATCAGCTCGCCTGAAGGATGGTTCCAGCGCACGAGACACTCGACACCGACGGGATAGCCCGTAGCCAGCGTGAACTTCGGCTGGTAGTGAAGTACGAGTTCGCCGGCCTCGATCCCGTGGCGCAACTGGACGACCAGATCGTTCTCCTCGGGCTTTCGGTCCTCGAGTTCGGGCCGGTACACGATGACGTCGGCCTGTTCACTCTTGGCCACGGTGAGGGCTATGTCGGCCCGGGACAGTATCTCGGCGACATCGCCTGTGGTGTTCTCAATCGTGGCCGCTCCGATGCGAGCCTCGATAAGCATGGAATGATCGCGGACGTAGAATGGCTCGTTCAACACCAATACCAAACGCTCGGCAACGGCGAGCAGATCTGTTTCACCGCGAACTCCCATGAGCAGCACGGCGAACTCGTCGTAGCCGAGACGACCTACCAGGTCGTTGTCGCGCAGCGCACCTTTGAGACGCGGACCAACGGTGGCCAGCATCATGTCACCGGCTTGATGAAGAAGTTCATCGTCATCGATCGCGAGGCGATGGAGGTCAAGGACGAACAGGGCCGCCATCATGGTGCCGTCACTGGCGGCGACCGTCTCCTTCACGCGTGATAGGAACGAGGTGCGGTCGGGTAAAACCATCAGGGCGTTATCGACGACGGTCGAGGTTGTCGCTGGATTTCCGTTGGCGCGGACGAGCACGATGAGCGCCACAATGGCTCCGACAATGGCGGCCGCGGCGGCCAGAACGATGTTCTTGGTGGCGAGAACACCGATGAAGACGCTGCCGAGACATGGCAGCAACGTCAGGAAAACCACGTCTTTGCGCCTCATGCGGGGATCTATGGTCGGAGCGGCCGAGAGATTCATCGGAAACATCTTCGGCACGTTTGAGGATGGCTGCAGTATCCCGCAACTCTTTTAAGATAAATGAACACTTCGCCTGCGACTTACTGGGCAAATCATGATCGGCATCCTTACGTGGCAAGCAGTTTTCGAGACGGATCAACGCGTCTTCATTTGGGTTCATTCATCGCCTTGGGGTGCTCGGTTCTTCTCCTCGGACCGTCGCTGGAGACATTCCGCGCTGGTGCCGGTGTTTCGCTCGGGCAAATTGGCATTCTGATTTCTGCCGGATCGGTTGGATACCTGCTTGGTTCGGTGAGTTGCGGTCGTTTGCTCGAACACTTCCATGCGCACCGGATGCTTGGCGGCGGGCTGCTTTTGGTGGCGGCCGCCCTGGTAGCGCTCACCACCGTCCAAAGTCTCACCGCCCTGATCGTGTGGCAGACCGTGGTGGGTTTCGGCGGAGCCATGGTGGACGTCACCGGCAACACCGTGGTGCTTTGGACGCACAAAGGGGGCGCCGTCGTGAACGCGCTGCACTTGGCGTTCGGCGTAGGCGCCATTCTCGGCCCGATCATCGTCAGTCGGTCGCTGGCCTGGAGCGGAGGTCTGCGCGGCGGCTACCTGCTCGTGGCCGGAACGCTCGCGATTCTGGCCGTCATCGTTTTGCTTCGCCCCAGTCCGCCCAATCCACATGCGGTTGAGGATCGGGGGTTCCCGAAAGGCAAAGGGCGCCTACTCCTGCTCGCCATGCTCTGGTTCGTCTCGTACGCGTGGGTGGAGTTGGGCTTTCAGAGTTGGATCTTTGAGTACGGCGCAGCAAGGGGACTCGACCGACTGACTCGCGCCGCGCTCCTTGGCACTGCGTTCCTGGTCGCGTTCAGTCTTGGTCGCCTGTTTGCCATTCCACTGGCTAGCCGAGTCAGCGCGCGCCAAATGATGGCCGGAGATGTGGCGTTGTGCGCAATCGGACTGTTGGTCATGCTGCTCGGTGGACGAAACGCGGCGGCCATGTGGGGTGGCACCATCCTGTTCGGATTCGGCACAGCTTCGATGTTTCCGTCGATGTTGTCGATGGCCGAACCGGTCATACCCAGCACCAGTTCGGTTACCTCCACCTTTCTCGTCGGGTCCAGCATCGGCAGCATCTTTCTCCCCGGACTTATCGGTGAGTTGATCCACCGTCGAGGGCCAGTTGCCATGCCGGCCATGGTCCTGGCCGGAGTCGTCGTAAACGGGGGCATCGTGCTGGCATTTGATCGGTCGGCGCGGCGGTCATGAGTAACGCACCAAAGCTCGGTACCCCTGCATTGGTGCTGGCAGCCAAGGCCGGCGTTGCATTCACCGTGCACGAATATCACCACGACCCTCGATCCGATTCCTACGGGAAAGAGGCTGCCGATGCGCTCGGGCTGGCGGCCGAGCAGGTCTTCAAGACGTTGGTAGCCGACGTGGACGGCAAGCTTGTCGTGGCCGTCGTACCGGTTTCTGGCAGCCTCGATCTCAAGGCATTGGCGGTCGCGGCCGGAGGCAGAAAGGCGGTAATGGCCAAGGTTCCCGACGCCGAACGAGCCACCGGGTACGTCGTGGGCGGCATCAGCCCTTTGGGCCAGAAGAAGCGCCTGCCCGTGTTTGTTGACGCCTCGGCGCTGGCGTATCCAACGGTGCATGTGAGCGCCGGGAAACGTGGGCTCGAAATCGAACTTGCCCCGCAGGATCTGTTGATGCTTACCGACGGCCACGCGGCCCCAATAGCTGCGCCCTAGAGATTTGGTGCGACACCCGCTTGGTCGCGTCGGTCATGATGGAGCTATGTCGCTCAAAGAGAAGATCAAGCACGACCAGACCGAGGCGATGCGAAGCCGGGACCAGCTCACCCTTTCCACCCTGCGCATGGTGGGTGCCGCCATTCAATACGCCGAGGTATCCGGCGATGCGGCTGTCACGCTCACCGATGACCAGGTCATGGATGTGCTGCGTAGCGAGGCGAAGAAGCGGGTGGAGGCGGCCGACCTTTTCGAGCAGGCCGGTCGCACCGAGTCAGCCGCCAAGGAGCGGGCCGAACTTGTCGTCATTCAGGGCTACCTTCCCGCCGCCATGAGCGATGCCGATCTTGCTGCAGTGGTTACCGATGAGGTGGCCAAGGCGGCGGCCGCCGGAGCCGTTGGTGGCAAAGCAATGGGCGCGGTCATCAAGGCCGTTCGCGAGCGCGTCGGCACCCTGGCCGACGGGCAGCGCATCTCCTCGGCGGTCAAGGCCGCGTTGTAGCCACCTTCGACCTCACGTGAGCATCACGCGCTACCCCGGTCTACCGTTACGAAAGGCCGAGTGAGGGGAAGCGAATATGGACATTGTGCGGGGTCAGGTCGCAGTGGTTACCGGCGGCGCAAGCGCCATCGGGTTGGCACTCGCTCACCGATTCGCCCAGGCTGGCATGAGCCTCATGCTCGCTGATGTTCAGGACGACACGCTGCGTGCCGCTGCTCTTGCTGTGGCCGCGCACGGCGTCGAGGTATCGACTCTGCGGTGCGACGTCAGTAAGGAAGACGAGGTGCAGGCGCTCGCCACGGCAACAATCGAGCGATTCGGCTCGGTGCATGTGGTGTGCAACAACGCCGGTGTCGCACCGAAGTCCGATCCGTGGTTCGGGCCGCTCTCCAGTTGGGAGTGGGTGATGGGCGTGAACTTCTGGGGCGTGGTGCACGGGTGCCGCGCCTTCCTTCCCCACCTGTTCGGTGGCGGTCACATCGTGAACACGGCGTCGATGGCGGGTCTCATGCCTGGGTTCGGACCGTCCTACGACGCCAGCAAACACGCGGTGGTGGCCATAACCGAAGACCTCTTCCACACCATGCAGACCGCCGGGTTACCGATCGGGGTCAGCGTGCTGTGCCCGGGGTGGGTCAACACCGGTATTGCCGACGCCGAACGCAACTGGCCCGCCGAACTCGGCGAACGACCCGACCCCGATGCCGCCAACGCCGTCATCACCGGCCACCTCCGTCGGGCGCTGGCCGAAGGAGCCACGCCGGCATTCGTCGCCGAAAAGGTCTTCGACGCAGTGGGCGATGGGCGCTTTTGGGTCATTCCGCAGCCGGACTTCCTTGAGTTGGCCGTCGACCGCTGGGGTTCGATCGCCGAGCACTCTGATCCCGTTCAGGCTGCGCAGGTGCCCGGACTTCCGCCACGATCACAGATCCGTGACGAAGTCGTCGCCGCGCTTGGTATGACGCCGTCTCCGTAGCGCTCAGCCGCCGCTGGCGACTCGCTGCAGCTCGGTGATGACGCGCTTTTCGCTGATGGTGTAGGCGGTGCCGAGGGACTGGGCAAAGAGGCTGACACGGAACTCTTCGATCATCCAGCCGACTTCGGCGAGTTGGCTTCTTCGTTCAGGGTCCTTGATGGCGTCGAGGAGTCGATCGAAGGCTTCTTCCAAACGATGGACCGTGCGCATTTTGATTCGGTCCTTTTCTGGCTCGAACTGAATCTTGGCCGCACGATGTTCGATACCACGCACGTACCGCAGCACATCTGCGAGCCGCTCTGCCCCGGCTCGGCCAACGAAACCGGGCCGGATGAGTCGGGCCAGTTGGCTGCGGGCATCGCCTTGAGCATCAATCACCACGGGCCCGACCAATGCGTCGATACGCGCGGATGCGGCCACCGCTGCGACCATGATCTGACCTGCGGTGGCGGCGGCTTTCACGGTTATGGGATCAAGGTCAGCTTGCATCGTGGATTGCAAGCGACGGAAGTCTTCCTCGATCCACACCGGGCCACCGTGTTTGGTCAGGAGCACCTCGATAGCCCCACGTACGCATTCGTCGGTGAGCCTGTTGGTTGTTCCCCAGCCGAAGGAGGCGAGCGCCAGTTTGACCTCGTTGGTGTAGGCCCGGTCGGCGATCTTGGTCGGAGCCTTCAACGTGAGTTCGAGCAGACGTCGGGTGCCACTGACCATGGCCCGCTCCTGCGCCTCGGGGGTGGTCAGCACACGGACTGCCACGCCATCAGCCTCGGCCACCAGAGACGGGTAGCCGCGCACGCCGCCACCCGATGTCGTTGCATCTACAACTTTCTCTAAAGTGCCACCGGGCCAGTCGGTGAGGCCTGTGCGTTCGGTGACCGGGGTCGCTTCGGCGATGGCAGCCCGGGTGCGTTTGCGCAGGCGGGCCTTGAGTTTGTTGAGGTCCTTGTCGAAGTCGACGATGGCGCCGTCGGTCTCGTGCACGGCAAAGGTGATTCGGGAGTGATCGGCCATGGCAGACATCTCGAAGTCCCTCGCCATGATCGTCACGCCAGCCTTGGCGGAGAGATGAGCAGCAAGCGCGGGCAGCAGCGGACCGTCCTCGGCCACGTCAGCCGTGGCGGCCTGGGCGAAGTCGGAGAGCGGCACCAACTCTCGGCGCAGGGCTTTGGGCAGCGACTTCAACAACGACGTCATCAGCTCCAGGCGCACGCCAGGTACAAGCCATTCAAATCCGACCGGCTCCACCTGGTTCAGCACGGCCAGCGGAATGTGCACGGTGACGCCGTCGTTGGCCGCCCCCGGGTCGAACACGTACGACAGACCGAAGATGAGGTCGTCCTGCTGCCATTCCGTCGGGAAGTCATCGAGCGGAACGTGATCGTCTTGACCCTTCACAAGATGTTCGCGGGTAAGGGTGAGCAGATCCGGCTTGCCGGCCTTTTCCTTCTTCCACCACCGGTCGAAATCACGGGACGACGTGATGTCGTTCGGCAGGCGCTCGTCGTAGAAATCGTACAGCGCGTTGTCATCGATCAGGATGACCTGACGGCGCAGGCGGTCTTCGAGCGAGCGCACTTCGGCTACCAGTGAGCGGTTCTTTTCCATGAAGTCGTGGTGAGTGTCCCAGTCACCTTCCACCAACGCGAAGTGAATGAACATAGACCGAGCATCTTTCTGATCGATGCTCCCGTACTGCACGTTGCGGCCGGCCACGATTGGCAGGCCGTAGAGCGACACGCGCTCGATCACCATGGTGGTGCCGCGCTCCGCAATCCACTCTGGCTCGCCGTAGCTGCGTTTCACCAGATGTTCAGCCAGTCGTTCCGCCCATTCCGGCTGAATGGGCGCACAGACTCGTGCCCACAGTCGGTTGGTCTCTACCAGCTCGCCAGCCATGACCCATTTCGGAGACTTGTTGGCCACAACCGAACCTCGACCCACCATGAACTTGGCGTTGCGAGCACCACGAAATTCCTTGCCGGCCGGATCCTTCATACCGATCTGAGAGAGCAGCCCCGACAGCAACGCTTGGTGTATCTGGTCGAGGTGCGCAGCCTCGCTGCTCATGCGAATGTCAAGGCTGGATGCCACTTGGCGGAGTTGGCTGAACAGGTCCTGCCACTCGCGTATGCGCAGGTAGTTGAGGAATTCGGTCCGACAGAGTTTGCGGAACTGGTTGTTGGTGAGTTCCCGCTGGCGTTCTCGAAGGTGATCGAAAAGCCGAACGAAGGAGAGAAAGTCTGAGCCTTCGGTTGCGAAGCGACGATGCATTTCCTCGGCGGCTTGCTGCTTGTCGGCCGGTCGCTCGCGTGGGTCTTGGATGGACAGCGCGGAGGCAATGATCAGCACTTCACGAGCGCAGGCGAGTCGGTCGGCTTCCAGGATCATGCGACCGAGTCGCGGGTCGACGGGAAGGGTCGCCAAACGACGACCCAGTGGGGTGAGCCGCTTCTTCGGATCCGGCTCGTCCGGTACCAGGGCGCTGAGTTCTTCCAACAGCGCAATGCCGTCGGCCACGCTTCGAGGGTCGGGTGGGTCAACGAACGGAAAGGCTCCGACATCGCCCAGACCCAGTGCAGTCATCTGCAGAATGACCGAGGCGAGATTAGTGCGCAGGATTTCGGGCTCGGTGAATTCTTCGCGTTCGAGGAAGTCCTTCTCTTCGTAGAGCCGGATGGCGATGCCGGGAGCCACACGGCCACAACGACCTGATCGTTGGTTGGCTGATGCCTGAGACACCGGCTCAATGGGAAGTCGTTGCACTTTCAACCGTCGGCTGTAGCGCGAGATTCGAGCGGTACCCGCGTCCACCACGTAACGCACACCGGGAACGGTGAGAGACGTTTCGGCCACGTTGGTGGCCAGCACGATGCGTCGGCCGGGGTGAGGTTGGAACACGCGATGTTGCTCGGCGGATGAGAGGCGGGCGTAGAGCGGAAGGATCTCGGTGAGGGTCAGGTCCTGCTTGCGGAGCGCGTCGGCGACATCGTGGATTTCGCGCTCGCCGCTAAGAAAGACAAGCACGTCACCCGGCCCCTCATACGAAAGTTCCTCTACCGCTTCGCAGATCGCCCCCACCTGATCGCGTTCGTCTTCAGGCTCCACGCCGAACGGCCGGTAGCGCACCTCGACGGGATAGGTGCGCCCGCTGATCTCCACGATGGGCGCGTTGAAGTGCTCGGCGAAGCGATGGGTGTCGATAGTGGCCGAGGTGATGATCACCTTCAGTTCAGGACGCTTCGGCAACAATTGGTGCAGGTAGCCAAGCAGGAAGTCGATGTTGAGGCTGCGCTCGTGGGCCTCGTCAATGATGAGCGTGTCGTACGCGCTTAGCCAGCGATCTCGCTGCGTTTCGGCGAGCAGAATGCCGTCGGTCATTACCTTCACCAGTGAGTCATCACCAACCCGGTCGGTGAACCGAACCGCGTAGCCCACGGTCTGGCCGATCTCGGAGTCGAGTTCCTCAGCCACCCGCTCGGCCACCGCTCGGGCCGCGACCCGGCGGGGTTGGGTGTGGCCGATAAGGCCCCGCACTCCCCTTCCAAGTTCGAGACACAACTTGGGCAGCTGCGTGCTCTTGCCCGACCCCGTCTCTCCCGCCACGATCACGACCTGGTTGTTGGCAATGACCTCCAACAATTCCTCACGACGCGCCGTTATCGGCAGGTCGGGGTACGAAATCTTTGGCAGGAGCGCGGCACGATGCTGCACCTTCAGCAGCGCGGTTGCCACATCGCTGGTCAGCTTCGCCGCTGCGTTGTTCCGCTTGTCACCCGACAGTCCACGGACATCGTGGAGACGCCGTTGAAGCCGATGCTGATCCCGCCACATGACTCCGGAAATCTGCTCACGCAAATCATCGAGGGGCGGGGGCGAAATGGTCACAGTGATATCCAAAGGTGCGAGAAGCGCGTGAAGAGTCTTACAGCCAGCCCTCCATTTCGTCGCCCCGGTTGTTTCAGTCAGCCGGCGGTGCGGAACCGAGGATGTCCTCCACCAGCAATCTCGCCCGGTCGCTCATAGTCGTGCCGGGGAACACAACTTCGAGCACGTCCGAGGCGCCGCCAACGCTGTCGATGCCCAGCACGCCCAGTAACAGCCGAACATCGGCCGCGTCAGTTGCGCGGGCCGCTTGGAGTTTCATCGCCAGAAGATGTTCCGGCGACGCTGCGGCCACCACGAGATTCGAGTGATCAAACACCACCGCTTTCTTGTCATCATGGCGCCGCGACACGTACATGGCCGCCTGCTCATTGAGCCAAGATCCCGGCAAGCCCCGCTCACGACCGAGTCGTTGCACCTCGTCCATGAGTGGTCCATGTCCTTCAAGGACGACCGAGTCGATGTCGCGGGTTGCGCGCCGGGCATCGAAGACCAGCGAGATGGCAGCTCCGCCGATGACATACACACTGGCACGAACTCCGCGTGCCTTTAGACGACCGGCGAGCGCGCCGAGGAGTTCAAGCAGTGCTTCGCGGTCCAGTAGCTCATCGCTCATCAGACGCGCTCGAGATCTGATCGATCGATGAAGATTCCCCGGCGAGCAAACGATGCCGGCGAGCTGACGAGTCCGCGCACGCGAAGTGACGGCAGATCGATCGGGAACCAGGCCGACCGAAGGAACCGATCGCTATCGGAGAGCCAGTCGGGCACATCGGCATCAGCATGGAACGCTGAATGCTCAGCCGCCGCAGCCAGCAGTGCATCAAGGCGTTCATCACCTGTCAGCATGGGTGCGTCTGCAATAGCCGCCTCCACGACAGCCTGTCCGGCGCCCGAAATCTCGTCCAACCAGCCAATGACGGCCCGGTAGGCATCGGAGACATCGTGGACATGTAGATCGCGTGCAATGTCGGCAAGCGAATAGAGCAACGAGGAGCGCACATGTCCGAGGCTATCGCCCGGGCAGTTCAGCGGACTGCTAGCGGCCAAAACATGACGTTGTCCCAGAAGGTCACGTTCCACCCTCCGGGTTCGAAGTTGGTTGTGGGTCTTCTGTTGGCCCGCCTGGGGTTTGCATGACGCCGTCGAGTGGGACGGCTAACGATTTTCTACGGGACGCGGAGGGTTTTGGCGGGGTCTTGGTAGGCGCCGAAGAGTGCGCCGGGTAGGGCGGCGATGCATGCGGTGCTGGTGGCGAGGACGGCGGCCGAGATGGCGAGGTGTAGTGGCGGGTGGCCGTAGCGGGCAGCGAGGGTGGTTGTGGCGGTGAGGGTGCCAAGGGCGGCGCCGATGGCGGCGAGGACGGTGGATTCGGTTGCGAGGATGGCGAAGGTTTGGGTTCGGGTGATGCCGAGTGCGCGTCGCCGGGCGATTTCGCGCCGTTGGGTGAGAGCGTTGATGGCGGTCACGAGTGCGGTGATGGCGGCGCCGGCGCCGGTAATCCCGAAGGCGGTGCTCCGAACGCCCTTTCGGGATGAGGTGGCGATCGTCTGTTGGACGTTGGCGACGCGGGGGTCGTATTCGGTGGTGTAGTCCGACGGGGCGCGTGTGGAGAACACGACGGGCAGCGCTCTGATTACGGTGGCGAGGTCGGCGGGGGCCTTGACAGTGATGGCGATGAGGGCGAACCCTGGGCGTGGGGTTGTGCTGGTGGTGAGTGCGCTGGTGGAGATGAGGGTTGAGATCCGGCTGTTGTCGCTGGTGGTGTAGATGCCAACGATGCCGAACTTGGCGCCGGCGATGTCGAGGCCGGACGCAAGTGGAACCTTGGCGTTGATTCGTTTGGCGCCGTCAAGGGAAATTACCGCCTCACCAGATCGAGGTTGGCGGCCAGAGGTGAGTTGGTAAGGGTCGGGACCGACGAGTGTGCGGATGTCGAAGAATCCGATGGTCTTGTCGCTTCCGGAGATGGCCTGGTTCGTGGCTGTTGCAACCGGGGGTGAGCCCGACCGCGGCCTCGATACCGGGGAGCGAGACGAGTGCTTTGACAGAGATCGAGTCGAGGAGCCCAGCGGGGTCAGTGTTGGTGGCCCGGATGAGGATGCTGCGTGACGCAGGCTCGTCGAATTCCGCGAGCAGAGCGTTGCTGGTGCTTGTTGCACTGCCGACGAGGTAGGTGAGCGAACCGGCGGCGATGGCCGAAGCGATGACGGTCGCGGCGGAGAGTCCCGGTCGTCGGCGTGCGTGGCCCGCCGCAGCGGCAAGGGTGCGGATGACAAGGTTCAGCATGCGCTGCTGAGTTCTGTGGTGGTGTCGGTCTGAGCGGCAATGCGGGTGTCGTGGGTGACGATGATGGTTGTATGGCCGGGGCGGCGGCCGAACTCGAACAGTTCTCGAAGGACTGTTCGGGCGGTCGCATCGTCGAGGTTGCCGGTGGGTTCGTCGGCGAGCATGACGGTGGGGTTCTTGAGCATCGCCCTGACCAGAGCGACGCGTTGGGCTTGGCCGCCGGAGAGCCGTGATGCACGTTGCGCCATGAGGTCGGCGACGCCGAGGCGTTCGCAGAGTTGGGCAGCGTCGTTTCGGAACGGTTTGAGCCTGCGATCGAACGGGACTCCTTCGAGGATGTTCTGTCCGACGGTCATCGAGGGTTCCAAGAGTGCGTCTTGAAACACGAACCCAATCTGTTCAGCGCGAGCGCGAGCACGTATGTGATCGTTGCTCGTCGAGTGATCGCGTCCGTCGATCGTGACGGCTAGCAGCAGATGCGCAATCGGCGACCGATTCACGCCGACGCGTGGCGTGGGTGCCGGTAGAGACGCACGATATCGCTCTGCCGTAACACGTGGTCGAGAACCGGCAACCCACTGCGCTTCGGCCCGAGTGGCTCGGTTAGGAGCGAAGCCCGTTGATCGCTCTGATCGGGACGCGCGGTCGGCCGAGAATCGCTGACAATGGTTTGAGGTCATCGGGATCGCTCGTCAGGACCTCTTCCCCACGCTCTCGGGCAAGGATCACCACGCTCGCATCGACTATGTCGGAGGTAGCCGATCGCGCCAGCAGATGGCCTGACGCCCTCGCGTGGGCTTCGAAGAGTGGACGAATTTCGCAGCCGGCGAGGAGCCGCGAAAGCTGAGCCTGTGGGCCACCGCGCCACGCTTGCGCAAGCACCGTTGACGGCACCGATGGGGCCTCGCCGCGTTGGAGTAGTCGTCGATGCAACGCCCAAACGAATCGGTCGTTTCGTTCGGCGGCGATGAGCACGCCGGTGTCGTACGTGTATCCGCTCACGAAGCGTGCTTCCGTTGCTTCTTGGCGAGGAAGCGGTCGGCTGCAGCGAGTTCACTAGATGTGAGCGCACCGTGCTCGTCCTCCCACGCTTGCACTGCGCGCAGGCCCTCTTCGATGCGAAGCGCTCGTTCAGCGGCTTGATTCAGCCACGACGAAAGGCTCACGCCATGGCGCGCCGCTGCGTCTGCCGCGGCCTGTGCGGTGTTCTCTTCGAGTGCCACAGAGATCTTTCGGACCGGCATGGCTCGATGGTAGCACCCGATTCCTACCGCACTGAAGTTCGCGTGCACTCGTCCATCACCACCTCCCGACAGTGATTTGCGCAACGAGATAACCTGGCCGATCGCGGAGTCATGACCGTCCCACACCCACCAACAGGAGCACCTATGAGCCTCGTCCACAAAGCCGTCACCTTCGATTGCACCGATGCCACCGTGGTCAGCCGGTTCTGGTCAGCCGTTCTCGGCCAGCCGATCGACACCGAGCCCATGCCACCGTCGCCTTTCTTCGCCTCGATCGGCCTCGACGATCCGTCGCGAATCGGGTACATGTTCATCCAGGTGCCCGACGGCAAGACCGTGAAGAACCGGGTGCACTTCGACCTCGAGGCCGACGTAGTCTCCGCAGAGGTCGCTCGGGTGATGGCGTTCGGCGCAACACACATTCACGACAAGGACGAGCACGGCGTGCACTGGGCGACCATGGCCGACCCCGAAGGCAATGAGTTCTGCATCGCCACTTCACACCACTGACGTGTCCGCGCTGTGACCGGCACCGGACCGCGAACCGACAGATCAGCCGGCAAACCATTCGTTGAGCACGGCAATTTCGGTCCTACCTTTCCGAATTGCGCAGCGCCTGATTCGACCTCATCGACCTGATCGAGTTCCAACATGATCTTCGCGGCGATCCGATCAGTCGGCAATCGATAGTCGGGCCAGCGGATCCATCGTGTCTCCCACGGGAACGCAGCCGGCTCACGGCCGAGGAGATACAGCCCGAGCGTCGGTTCAAGTCCGGTCGGCGTCGGATGCCGAAGACCGCGACCTCGTACCAACCGCCCCGACGGCAGCCGCACCACGCCGGGTGCGGACTCGTCCCACGACGCAATCATCGTTTGAGAGGCTACCGCTGCCGGTTAAAGACGAGTTGCAACGATATGACCTCACTCGCTGAGCTCGGGGCTGGACACCATGTCAGAATCAGGGGTGGGGACCGAACGAGGAGCGTGGCATGGCTGATGAAGTGAGCACGGCGTATCGAACGTGTCCGCTCTGTGAGGCGACATGCGGCTTGGAGATCACCATTACCAACGGGAAGGCCACCCGCATTCGCGGTGACCGTGATGACGTGTTCTCGAAGGGATTTATCTGCCCGAAAGGCTCCACACTGATTCAGCTGCACGATGATCCCGACCGCCTTCGAAAGCCCGTCGTGAAGCGTGATGGCCGGTTCGTCGAGGTGTCGTGGGAGGAAGCGTGGGCCACGATCGAAGCCGGGCTGATGCCTATTGTTCGAGAGCACGGACGCGACGCGTGCGGCATCTACCTCGGCAATCCGAACGCCCACAATCTCGGGCCGATGATGTTCAGCCGCAACCTCATCGGCGCCATGGGTACCCGCAACCGATTCTCGGCCTCCACGGTCGATCAGCGCCCAAAGGAGATTTCCGCCTCCGCGATGTTCGGCTCGGTGACCGTGCCCGTGCCGGATCTCGACCGTACCGACTTCATCGTGTTGCTCGGCGCCAACCCGTACGCATCGAACGGCTCGCTGTGTACCGCACCCGACTTCCCCGGCCGGCTTGAAGCGATACAGGCGCGAGGCGGAAACGTCGTGGTGGTCGACCCTCGGCGTAGTGAGACTGCGGCCAAGGCCGATAGACATCTCGCCATCCGACCGGGCACCGATGCCCATCTACTGGCGGCCGTCACGCACACGTTGCTCACCGAGAATCTCACCGATCTTGGCCCGCTCGCTGAACACGTGGCCGGTCTCGATGAGGTGACATCGATCGTCGCTGACTTCTCGCCGGACGTTGTTGCCGAGCTTTGCGGCATCTCCGCCGAGACTATTCGGCAGCTCGCCCGCGACCTTGCTGCAGCGCCGACCGCTGCCGTGTACGGACGCATAGGTACGTGCACGCAGGAGTTCGGCACGCTCACATCGTGGCTGGTCGACGTGGTGAATGTGCTCAGCGGCAACCTCGACCGAATTGGTGGGGCCATGTTTCCCAAGGGTGCCACTGGCCAGTCATCCACCAAGGGCCAGGCCGGCTCGGGTCGCGGCTTCACCATGAACCGCGCTCAGTCTCGAGTCAGTGGGGCGCCTGAATCACTCGGCGAATTCCCCGTCAGCGCGCTCCCCGAAGAGATCGAAACTCCGGGCGAGGGCCAGGTGCGCGCCATGGTGGTAATCGGCGGCAACCCGGTGTCATCGAACCCGAATTCGGCCCGTCTTGATCGGGCCTTCGCGTCGCTCGAGTTCAGGGTGGCGGTTGATCCGTATGTCAACGAAACCAGCCGCCATGCCACGGTTATCCTGCCGCCCCCGACAGCGCTGCAGAAGAGTCATTACGACCTTGCGCTCTATAACTTTGCCGTGCGCAACATCGCTAACTACTCCCCACCAGTCATCCCGCTGGATGAGACTCAGCCCGATGAGTGGGCGATCCTGCTTCGCCTTGCCGCCGTCTTCTCCGGCGAATCGGCCAGGATCGATCTTGACCCACTGATCCGCATGGCCGGGCACTCGACGTTGGAGAGCGCGGTCCGAGACACGCATAGCCTTGTCGGCGGTCGCGATGTGAACGAACTCGACGCCATGCTCGGCGACCGGACTGGCCCCGAACGGCTGCTCGACATCATGTTGCGGACCGGCCCCTACGGCGATGGTTTCGGTACCGTCGAGGGCGGCCTTACGCTCGATCTGTTGATGGCTAGCCCCCACGGCGTCGATCTCGGTGCGCTCGTACCGGGCCGCATTCCCGATCTGCTGCGCACGCCAAGGGGCAAGATCGAACTTGCTCCCCCTCTGCTCACTGCTGACATTCAGCGACTCCTCGCATCTCTGAGCCGCGATCGAGATGAGATGGTTCTCGTCGGTCGCCGTCACGTACGGAGCAACAACTCGTGGATGCACAACATCCGCGTGCTCACCAAAGGCCACAACCGCTGCACCATGCAGATACACCCCGACGACGCAGCCCGTCTCGGTATTACTGATGGCGGCAAAGCCAGAGTCACCTCCCGCGTTGGTGAAGTTGTCGTCGCGGCCGAGCACACCGACGGGATCCGACCTGGTGTGATCAGCATTCCCCACGGCTTCGGCCAACAACTCCCCGGCGTGCAGCTCGCCGTTGCCAACGCCTATGAAGGCGTCAATATCAACTTGCTCACCGACGAATACTTCGTCGACGCCATCAGCGGCAACATTGCCCTCAACGGAGTGCCGGTCACCGTTTCGGCGGCCTAAAGCGAACTTGGGGAAGCCCGAGCGGAACGAGCTAGACGAAGGTGATGTCGTCGATGAGCAATGTGCCTTCGGAGGCGATGTCCGCAGAGTTGCTCGGCTGGATCCACAGCATGCGGGTAGTCGCCTGGTCGTATCCGGCGCGGTCTTTCAGGAGAGCATCGAGAGGGATGACCATCTCGGTCCAAACAGAATCGACAGCCACCACCGAGCGGGATTCACCAACAACCTTGTCGGTGTCGCGGGTGAGTCTCACGTTGATTGAAACTGCCGCGACGCCAGCGGCACGAACCCACAGGTGCAGGTCGTGGTAAACCGACAGCTCGGCACCATCGGGGAGATACGCGAAGAACTTGGGGTCGGGCGCGAGCTGCGACGCGATAGAGAATCGTCCACCGTGCGTGGCAGCCGTGTGGGCGACGTCGTTGGTGCCGTTGAACTGATTGAGTGTGGCACCGTTGCGGAACACGTCGTCGTAGATGACGAACGACGGTTTCGGCGCGGCGAGCCGCACCGCCGCAAGCCATCCCAGTACGACAAAAACACCCACGGAT
This sequence comes from Acidimicrobiia bacterium, assembly GCA_043730435.1. Lineage (GTDB taxonomy): Bacteria > Actinomycetota > Acidimicrobiia > Acidimicrobiales > Ilumatobacteraceae > JANMCE01. The sequence continues at coordinate 18,456 of JAYTKG010000702.1, forward strand.
AACGCAATCAGAACCCACCGGCCGCTCTTGCCATGCGTAACGGGTGGGAGCTCCGTGGGCGGGATGTCCGCAGATGCAGGCGAGTGCGGAAACGTTGCCGGCACGTAGGCGCCGCTGCGTCTTTCGGGGTTCGGATCGAGTGCGGCGAGAACGGCCTGCCGCATCGTCGGCGGCACGGACGCCACGTCGACAATGCCATCCACGACCGGATGATGACCACTAGCGGCATAGCCAACGACGAGACCCCAGCCGTAGACATCGGCTGCGACCGTCGGCTCGTCACCCCGCAAGACTTCGGGGGCCATCCAGCCTTGGGTTCCTCTACCTTCGCCGGACGCGCTTGCGTCGACGAGGGAGGCCAGGCCGAAATCCAGCACGTGCGCAGAGCCGTCGGCGCCAACCAACACGTTGGTGGGTTTGAGATCGCGATGCATCACGTTGGCCCGATGGATGGAGCCGATTGCTTGAATGAGTGAGTTGGCGAATCGCTCTAACCGCTCGCCCGTCAACGGGCCACGAAGGCGAATCTCATCGGACAACGTGGGTGCGTCAAGGAACTCGGTGACGAGATAGGGCTGTGCGCTCGCGGCGTCTACGTCGAGCACGCGCACGATGCCCGGTCCGGAGACCCGTCGCGCTAATTCTGCCTCCCGCAACAGGCGGGTACGGAAGCCGGGCCGGTCGGCTAACTCGGGACGGATCACTTTCACGGCAACGGGCCCAGACTCAGCTGACGAGCGATAAACGGTCCCCAGCCCGCCGACCCCAAGAACCGCTCCCAACTCGTAAGGACCGGCCTTGGTCACGCAAGGCCCGCCAGATCCGAGGCGGTCACCGATGACGTACGCACGGCGTAGTCGCAGAGGGCCTGCTTCACTTCGGCGTCAGGTTCCAACCCTGGCAACGCGTGACGTTCGCGGAGGTCCGCCACAAGATGCTCGATACGCTTTTCCATCGCCTTGCGCGTGATACCGCGAAGCTCGGCGGCCTCCGCGTATGAGGCGGCTTTCGTTGACCGAGGCGGTCCGAGCATTGGTGCACAGACAGCAGCCAGATCGAGACGTCGTTCGTGCGACAGCCGCAACGGTCCTTCGGTCGGCTCGATGGCCCATGACACCAGATCGTTCGGAAGCCAGACCGGCTCGGCCGCAATGTCCAGCACGTAGCGCCGCACCTTGCCTTCAACACTGATCTGCATGGGTTGGGCCGCTATGCGCAGTTCGTCACCCGGCTCCACTCGGCGCCGAGGGCTAGCCGACGTGTCGATATCGACTGGAGCCGCACTCCCCCGGTTCCGCACGATGAGGTGCGAATACTCGTTCACAATCACACCAGCCCGACGCGAGATGAGTGTGTCTTCCACACTCTCGCGTCGGGCTGATCCAATGAGTACTTCGTTGTCAGCGGGCGAGCGACCAAAGCGAATCTCTTCGGTTGGCTCGACCACGAACGAAACGCCGTCACAACGGATGGTGATGCTTCCGATTGTCACGGAACCAGTATGCCAAACCGATCAGCCGAGACCCCGGTTCAGTGCATCAAGCACGGGGTAGGTGCCGTTGGTGCGGTGATCCTGCGGCGTCGCCCAGATGATGATGCTGCCGAGGCCGTTGGCGGTCATGTACTGGCCCTTCGCCGTGGCGGAACGCTCGTTTTCGTAGGTGATGTAGCACAGCTTGGGTACCCACCCGTCGGCCTCCCCACCGGCGCCGGGAGCTGCGGCAGACAGCCACGGCGTTTGGGCAACATCGTCCCAGTGTTCGGTCATGGAGTTCTTGTAGAAGCTGTCGATGGTTTGCAGTTGCAGGTCGTGGTCGACGACCCAACCGCCCCACTCGCCTTCCCAGCCACTGGTCGGCGCACTCGGGCATTTGCCGTCGCTGTTCGAATCGCCGTAGCCGCTGCCGTAGAACCCGATGCCGATGCCGAGCTTGGCGGCAGGCACGCCAGCGGCGAGAAACTTCTTCACGACTCGGTCAATGGAGTACGGGTGGGTGGAGCCAGTCGTGGTGTGATCAGCCTTTTCATACAGTGCGCCCTGATGCCACGGTCCGTCCCAACCTCCCCAGTTGCCGATGGTGGCGTACGTCATCGAGCTCATGCGATCAACAACTTCGGACAGGCCCTTGGCCCAGCTGACATCGCTGTCACCCCAACCGATGTCGGCGACGAAGATGCCCGTCGGCCAGAGCTTGCGCATCTCACGGATGAGCGCAGTGACCCGCGGCCAGTCAACCGATTCTTCCCAGTCCATATCGACGCCGTCGAATCCGTGAGACGTTGCATATGCAACGATTTGCTGCGCCATCGTGGCCACCCCTGCATCGGTTGCGGTTGCGGCGTTCCACACGTTGCCGGGGTTGCCACCCGCACCGCCCATCTGCAGGATGACCGGCTTGCCCTTGGCGTGCGCTCGCGGAATGACATCGGCCGCGAACTTCTCAAAGTCGAACGACGGGTAGGGCGACACGCAACACGTGGTTGGTGTGGACGGGTAGAGGTTGCCTATCTGAAGATGGGTGATCTTGTCGTACGGGAAGTCGGCCGGCGCAACCTCGTAACTCTCGTACCAAGGGTAGTTCCCGATCACCCACGCCTTCCCGCCAGGTGTTGGCGGCACGGTGACCGGAGGCAGCGTCGTGACCGGCGGAACCGTCGTGCCCGGCGGAACTGTTGTCGCCGGGGGTGCGGTCGTGACCGGAGGCGTCGTGGCGGTCACCAGCTCAATCTCATCGAAATACACCAACGGACGCGTTGCGGCATCGGTAGATGCGAACCACAACATGCGGTCCTTCTTGGTGTCGTACGTTGCCAAGCCGCCGGTAAGGTCGGCCAACGAAATCTTCTGTTGCACCCAGGTATTGGCTGCCACCGGAGCCAAGTGTTGAGCCGCACCGACATCGGTAGCGATATCGGTCTTGGCCGACACCACGAAGTCACCCAAGCCAGCCGAGCCACCATTCACCCAGAACTGCAGATCGGTGTTCGATGCAAACTGGGCGCTGTCGGGCACGTGGATGAAGAACCCGGTCCAGGGAAGAGGCGTGGTACTCAAG
>JAYTKG010000703.1:0-6376 GCA_043730435.1 Acidimicrobiia bacterium
TCTACCGCTCGCAAAGAGCGAAACCTGGCCCTCGGCCAGCTCATTCTCGAAAACTAGGTAGGAACGCTCTCGCTTGGCGGCGTGAGCGCCGCCAAGCGAGTCCGAACGCCGGGAGCGACGCTGAGCGAAAAGGAGCGGTAGCGACCGAGCGAAGCCAATTGGATAGCGAGCAAACGAGGCATGTCACGGCGTTATGCGTCCGTAGCGGTGGTTGGTGATCGAGAGCGCTTGCTCTCTCACCCAGTGGATCAGTTCCACTCGTCCGTCGGGTGCGATGGGGGTCGGGTTGATTTGAATTCCGGCCGCAAGCGCGGCGAGCCGAACCTCGGGCCTTACTGCTGTGCAAAGCCTGAGGCGATCGCACACTTCTGGCCGCAATCGCGCGGCCAGCGTTGCATCGGACTCCACGATCGCGTCGGATGCCACGTCGGTGTGGTCCGAGACGGAGAACGTCATGGGCGTACCCGTGACACGGGCCGCTTCGCGAACCAACCCCACTGTGGCGGCGTCAGTCATTTGACTGATTCGAACCATGACACCACGCGGCAATGGTCGATAGCGCAGGATGTTGCGCTCGCACTCAAGTGCGGATGGATCATGGTCCAGCGAGAAGTGTGTGTTCCACCAGTCGCGGTACGAGATCGTTGCATCGGCAATGAGATTTTCGCTTGTGGCCGTCCAGTTCTGGAGCACGCTGACGTAGTGCGGCCCGCCGGCTTTCGCTCCGGCGCCAATGCTGCTGTGCTTCCAGCCGCCGAACGGTTGGCGCTGCACGACCGCGCCGGTGATGTGGCGGTTGACGTACAGATTTCCGGCTTCGGCGGTCTCCAGGAATTGTTCGCACTCGGCGGGATCAAGCGACTGAATACCCGCCGTGAGGCCGTAATCCGTACCGTTCTGCCAGGCCAGAGCCGTGGCCAAGTCGGGTGCCCGCATGACGGCCAAGACCGGACCGAACCATTCGGTGCGATGGCTCCACGAGCCGGGCTGCACACCGAGCTTGACGCCCGGTGACCACAGGTTCGCGTTGCTTGGGTCGACCTTTGGCGCCACCAACCACGACTCATCGGCGTCGAGTTGGGTGAGCGCCCGAAGCAGCGGTCCCTCGGGTGCTCGGATCACGGGCGCAACTCCGGTTGTTGGCAGCCAGGCCGGACCGGTTCGAAGGCTGGTGACGGCATCATGGAGTTGCTGGCGGAACGAGGGGTGGTCGTACACCGGGGCTTCCACGATGGCCAGGCTGCCGGCTGAGCACTTCTGGCCCGCATGACCAAAGGCCGACTTCACGATGTCCCGAACTGCCGCGTCGATGTCGGCGGCGGCGGTGACGACGGTGGCGTTCTTGCCGCTGGTCTCAGCCAGAAGGTGAAGGTCGGGCTTCCACCTGGTGAACATCTCCGCGGTTGCGAACGCGCCGGACAGAATGACGGCGGCAATGTCGGGGTTGGTCACGAGGCCCTGGCCAACCTTGTCGTCATCGGTCGGAACAAACTGGAGTACATCGTGCGGTACCCCGGCGGCCCACAGTTGTTGCATGAGCAACCAACTGATGCGAACCGCTTCGGGGGCGGGTTTGAGTATCACTGCGTTTCCTGCGGCGAGGGCGGCCAGCACACCGCCAGCCACAATCGCGTACGGGAAGTTCCAGGGTGGTGTGACCAGGATGACGCCGAGCGGGCTGCCGGTGACGAACCTGACATCGCCGACCAACTGTTCGGCACTGTGGGCGTAATAGCGGGCGAAGTCGATGGCCTCAGAGATCTCGGGGTCGGCTTCGGCAACCGTCTTTCCGGTGTCAACAACCATGGCCGCCAAGGTCTCGAACCGCTGCTCTGCCATGACCACACCGCATCGTCGAAGGATGTCTCCCCGCTCGCGCACGTCGGTCGTGGACCACGACGCCAGTCCGGTGTGGGACACCCGCACTGCGTCATCAACGAGGTCTGCGCTGGCGACTGCGTATCGAAAGCGCAGGCGAGAGGGGTCGCTCGGGTCAAACCATTCGCGGGTTGCACCGTCGTGCCGCACTCCGTTGATCACGACCGGAACTTCGTCGCAGGATGCCTCGTGCCAGCGGGCGACGGCTTCGGTGACCTGCTGGCGAACCTCGGGCAAAACCAGGTCACTGTCCGGTTCATTCTCAAACCCTGCCCTCGCGTCCACCGGCAGCGAGCACCGTCGTCGATCGGTCGACACGGTGTGGCGCGCGTGAACCGCGGTGCGGAAGCGGTCGGCTTGGTCGACGAAGGCGGGCGATCCGGGTTCGATAGCGAAGGCCTCGCGCAAGAAATTGCCCTTGGTCGTGTTCTCGTCCAGCCGACGCACAAGGTAGGCAATGGCCGACGTCCGTTCCTCTTTGCGCGTGATCGGCGTATAGAGGCGAACGCTGCCCACTTCTTGGCGAAGCTGGTCGGCTTCACCCGGAGCCATGCCTTCCAGCATCTCGAATTCGACGCGGTCAATTACCCCGCGCTCCTTGGCGAGCAGCAGGGCCCACGCCACGTCGAACAGGTTGTGACTGGCGACGCCGATACGCACGGACTGCATCGAGTCAGCGTGAAAGGCACGGTCAACCATGCGCTTGAAGCTGGCGTCCACATCTGGCTTGTTGTCATAGGGCGCGGCTTGCCAGCCGTGAAGTTCGGCCTCCACCTGCTCCATCGCCAGGTTGGCACCCTTCACGATGCGGATCTTGATACCGGCACCGGTGCGCCCAAAGCGCTGGCGAGACCACGAGGCCAAGCGGTCGAACGCTCCGTGCGAATCAGGGAGATACGCCTGCAGCACGATGCCAGCTTCAAGGTGCTCAAACGCTGGTTCGTCGAGGATCTGCATGAAGGCCGCCAGTGTCAGCTCAAGGTCGCGATACTCCTCCATGTCGAGATTGATGAACTTGGCCGGAGTAGCCGACACCGCCGCGGCGAAGAGCGGACGAAGCCGGGCCAGGATGCGAGCCACGCTGTCGTCGAAGGCCATGGCGTCGAGCTGTGTGGTGACGGCCGAAACCTTCACCGATACATACTGCACGTCCGGCCGGGCTAGCACGGCTGACACGGCGGCCAAGCGCCGGGTTGCCTCGCTCTCTCCGAGGATGGCTTCGCCCAGCACGTTCACGTTGACCAGAAATCCGCCTTCGGCCCGCATGGCCAGGTGCTTGGCCAAGGGGGCCGTCTCTGCTGGGAGGATCACGGCGGCGCTCTCGTTGCGGACCCGGCGACGCACGAGCGGCATCACGATCTGGGGGATGAGAGGCGCCACCCGCTCTGCTACCCGAAGCCCGAGCTGATCGAATGCGGTCATCGACGACGGAATGCCGGTGCGGGACAGCAGTGACTGGAACAGCAGTGCCGCTCGGTGCGGCTCTGCGACGCGTAGGACCGAGTCGGCTAGACCGACCGAGAGCTCGATGGCTTTGTCGTTGGTGACCACCCGACTGAGCCGGCGGCGTCGGCGCTGTTCGGCGGGGCGGCCGTGCGACGCCTGCAACCAACGTGCCGCCAGTGCGATGGCCGCTTCGGCTCGAGCGCTGTCGGCTTGCTCGATGTCGAGGCCGGTTACGTCGACGCTTGGTTCGGTGTAGGTCGCAAGGGGTTCCACTCTTCCATCATCCGCCGATGGTCTTGCACCTTCTTCGCTATCGACGGTGTCGTATCCGTACCATGAGGGTGTGCCTGACCCGTTTGCCCCCTTTGTGCAGATGGCCGAACTGCTCGATACCGCACCCGGCATCATGTATTGCGTGAAGAGCGCTGATGGCCGCTATATAGCGGTCAACCACGCGTTTGCCGAGCGGGTGGGCAAGGCCGATCGTCGTGAGGTGGTTGGCCGACGAGCCACCGACCTCTTTCCGGCCCACTTGGCTGGGCCGTACGAGAGTCAAGATCGAGCTGTCATCGAGACGGGTCGTCCGTTGCGAGATGCGTTGGAACTCATTGCCGATCGCCACGGCCATTCGGGCTGGTTCGTAAGTAACAAACAAGCGATCCGAAACGCCCTGGGGGACATCGTGGGTGTAGCGGTACTGTCGGTCGATCTCCGGCGACGGCAGGAGGACCGCGTTGATGTCGACGCGTTCGCAGCAGTCATGGCGCTGGCCCCGGAGCATCTGACGCGCACGGTGGAGGTTGCCGAACTGGCGAAGGCCGCTGGCCTTTCAGCCACGCAGCTTGAGCGGCGGATGCGGCGAGGGCTCGGCCTGTCGCCCCGGCAGTATCTGCTGCGCACCCGCGTCGACGAGGCAACTCGGCGGCTGGCAACGACCGACGAAGCGCTCGCTGATATCGCCCACGCATGCGGGTGGTACGACCAGAGCGCGTTTACCCGACAGTTCACGCGGGTAGCTGGCTGCACACCGGGCGAGTACCGCCACCGTCATCACGTGCGCTAAAGGGTCGCGTCGGGTGCGCTGCGGTCCCGCCCGGAGCCGTCGGGTGAGCGATACTGGTGGCGATGGTGGGAAGCTCGGCAGTCCTGATCGTGATTGTCATCGCTGGCTTTGGGCTGACGACGTGGTTCGCGCCCCGGCTGAGGTTCGAAGAACGTATTGCTATCGGTGCCGTCGTCGGCGTGGTCACAGTGGCCGTCGTGACGTTGGTGATGTTCAAGATTGTCGGCATGAATTGGGTTGCGCTCGGCACCGGGCTCGCAGGTCCGTCGCTGGCGGCGGCAGGTGGCATCTACCGTCACGGTGCTCGACTGGGCGCAGAGTTCCGCTGGGCCTTGCGTCGTCTGCGCCGACCGGCGCGGCGAGCCGGCAGTCTGCGACCCTTTGCGATTGTCTCGGCAGGGTCACTTGCCGTCACGACGCGAATTCTTTCCCTCGCGTACCAGACCACCCCGAACGGCATGAGCGCAGGGAGTTTGGCGACGTGGGCCGATTGGTCGGCGCACCTCGCCTACGCCGGTTCATTCGCTTACGGCGACAACCGTAACTTCGACCTACCGATAGCGACCGGAACCGGGTTTCGGTACCACTTCCTCGCCGATTTTTTCGGTGCGGTTTTCACAGTCAGCCACGCCACCTTGCCCCAATCAATGACCCTTTCGGTTTGGGTTCTTGCCGGTGCGCTTCCAGTGCTGCTCTGGTGTGCCGTTGAGCGGCTGACGGCTTCCCGGCTGACGGCAGCGTTCTCGCTGCTTCTCTTCGTGCTCTCGGGCGGCATCGGCGCGTATTACTTCGTGCACGACGTTTCGCACAAAGGGTGGGGCGTCGTCACCTCCCTTCCGCAGACCTACGCCCGGATCCCCGATCAACACCTGTGGGTCGACAACACCATCTCCGCATCGTTCTACGCACAGCGCAGCACACTGCTCGGCTGGAGTGTCGGATTAGCCGTGTTGATCATATTGTTGGCGTCACGACCGGCTTGGCGACGCAGCGGGTTCGCCGCTGCGGGAGTGTTGCTCGGGGTTCTCGGTCTGGGCCACGCCCATATGCTGCTCACCGGACTCGCACTCGGAGCGCTCGCCCTGCTCGCCGACCGCAGGCGCATGTGGTGGTGGTTCCTGGTGCCGGCGGCGGTCATCGGTCTCCCGCTCGCATGGGCCATTAGCCCGACGAAGAGTTCGATTCGCTGGCTCGTCGGGTGGATGGCGGGCGACTCGGGCCAGCCGTGGGCCTGGTTCTGGTTGCGCAATGTCGGGCTGCTCCTTCCCCTGTTCGCTGGCGTGGCGCTGCTCGGGGGCGGACTGCCTCGGCTGCGTCGGCTTTCGTTACCTCTCTGGTTGTGGTTCATCGTTCCGAATGTGATCGCGTTTCATCCAGCCGAATGGAACAACACGAAGTACTTCCTCTTCTGGCAATTCGCCGGTTGCGTGCTCGTAGCCTCATGGCTCAGCCGGATATTTCGACGCTCGGTCACCGCTGCCCGAGGCGCGGCCGTCGCCACCATAATGCGGGCCGCCACATTGGCGTGCGTGATCGCAATGATCTCGGCGGGCGGGCTCGACACGGTGCGGGCCATGCAACGATCGACGGCGATCCCCTGGGTCGACGCTGCTGACCTCCATGCGGCCACATGGCTCCGCACCCATTCTGAACCCGACGCGGTCGTGGTGTACGCAGCTACGAATTACTCAGCGGTGGTGTCACTCGGCGGTCGCCGGGTCGTAACGGGCTACACCGGTTGGACGTATGACCTCGGGCTCGCCGATTGGGCCACGCGCTGGTCCGACTCACGTCTCATTTTGCAAGGGGCCGAAGGGGTCGATGCTGCCGTCGCGAAGTACGGGGTAGATTTCGTCGTCATTGGCCCGCCGGAACGCCGAGAGTTTCAAGCCTCAGATAGCTTTTGGGCCGCACATGGCGAGCAAGTTTTCACCGAGGGCGACTACCGCATCTACCGAACCCTGGGGTGACGCAGCCGACCTAAGGGAC
>JAYTKG010000704.1:0-15859 GCA_043730435.1 Acidimicrobiia bacterium
CGAAACGGTAACGCCCACGCAGAACGCTCCACAAAAGAGCGCGTTACCACTCACATGACGGCCGGCCCAGTTCAACCCCTTCTTGGCGCCGCGGCCCCATTGCTCGAGAACTGTTGAGAGGTCAGGCAGGCAAATCCAACATTTGCCGCTCAGATCAAAGTGGTTGATGGGGTCTCCGACGTAGGCGTAGTCGTTGGCGGTGCCCCCTTCGATGGGGTCAGCCTGGAGGAATCGGCCGAGTTGGGGGTCGTAGATGCGTGCGCCCATCTCGATGACAGCCCGGAGTCCGGTTTGTTGTTCCAGAGAGCGCTGGTTCTTGCCGAGCCAGCCGTTGTCGAACAGGCCGATCTGGTTGTCGGGCGCACCGCTGATGGTTTTGCCGAACGGGTCGTAGGTGAATGGGCCGCCCGTGACGGTGCCGGTTGATCCGAGTGTGGCGATGGTGTCGCCGTGCAGGTTGGAGATCGACCAAATCTCCGAACCGGTCGCCTTGGACAGGATCGCGCTGCCCATCAGCCCGAGCGTACGCCGCTGGATCACGTTGGCGCCGTCGAGCTCGGCGTCCGGGGTATCCCCGTTCGACGAGAACGTGTAGCGCGCCACGGTTATGTCGTTGACCCTGCGTTCCACGATCCGGTTCGTCGCATCCCGAACGTAGGAGACTTTCGTGGTCCCACCGCCCGACACCGGGCGAAGGGTGAGCGTCGCGGTTGCCGATGTTGCCGCTGCGGCCGTCACGGTCGTTTTGGTGCCGGTCGCACCCACTGCGGCCTGCGGGAAATCGGATGTTTCGACCGTGACCGTTGGCGCGCCGGCACCGCCGGCCTGATCGGCGCGTTCTGTCGAACCGGCTGGTGGTGTCATTGATGTCGCCACTGTCGCAGCCGTGATCGTCACACCCAAGCGGTTCAACCCGGTGGTGGTCACGGACGGTGCGACATGGTTCGTGCCGGATGCGTTCGTGGCAGTTGCGGTCGCGTCGATCGGGCTGACCTGGTCAACACCGGAGTAGGCCGAGATCGCACCGGCCGCTTTCACCGACTGCGACAACGCGAACACCCACGACGCCGGGTCGGCCGCCGCTGCGGTATGAGTGAACGTGGACAACGTCACACCCGCGGTCGCGTTCGACGTCACCGCAGTCCACCCGGCTGGTGCCGTTACTGATGTTGCTTGGCTCCCGCCACCCGTCGTCTGAGTCACATCGTCGAGGTACCAGGGGTTCACGTCGAAGTTCTGGAACGCGACCTGCACAATCCCAGTCCCCACCGGCGCAGTATACGTAGTCGACCATTGCGTGAACGCAGTAGGCGAGAGCGTGAACGCTGGTGTCGTCGCAGCACCGAGATACGTCCAGTTACTGTCATAGAACTGCACATACGGCTGCACCGCACCGGTGCCCTTGCCGTAGGCGGTCAACGTCGCCGGAACCCCAGCAGTGACCGGCGGGAAGAACCGACCGTTACTTTGCCCACCACCAGGGGTGAGTTTCAACGATTGGGTTCCGGTACGGGCCGTGTCCGCCGACGCCGCCACCGACGGACCCGCCGCCCAGATAGTCCACGCCCCCACCCCGGCCTCGAACCCCTCCGAATACAAGGTGGTCGTCGCCGACGAACTATCCGCCGCAGCAACAGAGGCAACCAACACATCACCCGCCACGGTCGCAGCAGGTTTCGTCATGGTGATCGATGTTCCGCCGGTGGTGTTCGACGACGGACCGGTCGCCCGGTGGACGGGCAGCGCCCCAGCGGTGGCTGCCGGCCGCAACGCGATCGTCGCGGTCGCAGACGTCCCCGCGGCCGCGGTCACGGTCGTTTTCGCTGTGGTGGCACCAGCCGCGGCTTGGGGGAAGTCGGAGGTTTCGATCGTGACTGTCGGCGCCCCGGCACCACCAGCCTGATCAGCCCGTTCCGTCGACCCAGCTGGTGGGGTCATCGACGTCACCAGGTTCGCGGCGGTGACCGTCAACCCCAAACGGTTCACACCAGAGGTTGTTGCCGATGGTGCCACGTGGTTCGTGCCCGACAGATTGCTGCCCGACGCGGTCGCGTCGAGAGGGCTCGCGAGATCGACACCCGAGTATGCAGCAATCGTGCCGGCCGCTTTCGCTGACTGCGACAACCCGAACACCGAGCTCGCCGGATCGGCTGCAGCGACCGCGTGCACGAACGTTGTCAACGTCACCCCGGTGATCGATTTCGTAGTGGCCTGCGACCAGCCTGATGGAGCGGTCACTGATGTCGCTGCGGTCCCGCCAGTGGTCACGGTGACGTCATCGAGATACCACGGGTTCACATCAAAGTTCTGAAACGCGACCTGCACGATCGTGGTACCCGCCGGCGCGGTGTAAGTGTTTGACCATTGCGTGAACGCACTCGCCGACAGCGTGAACGACGGCGTGGTCGCAGAGCCGAGCGTCGTCCAGTTCGCATCAAAGAACTGCACATACGGCTGGACCGTTCCGGTGCCTTTCGCCCACACCGTCAACGTTGTCGGTACACCGACCGTGACCGGCGGGAAGAACCGGCCGTTACTCTGCCCGCCCCCAGGAGTGAGTTTCAGCGACTTCGTTCCCGTTCGTGCCGTGTCCGGCGATGACGCGAGCGTCGCGGCCGCGACCTGCGAGGTCCACGCCCCCACACCAGTCTCGAAACCCTCGGAATACGTCGTGGTCGCCGTGGTACCCGCATCAGCCGCAGCGACCGACGCGACAAGCACGTCACCCGCGACCGCTGTCGCCGGTTTCGTGAGCGTCAACGATGTCGCACCCGCAGCATTGGATGCTGCGGTGGTGGCACGGTGTGCTGGGATGGCGCCGCCGGTGCCCGAGTTGTTGTTGACAGTTTGGGTGTGACGGTTCGCTCCGTCGAACCCATACAGGTCGTCATTGACCGTCGTCACGTTCCCGCGGGAATCATGCGACAGGGCAGTCACGCCGGTGCTGCTCGCGAGCCGGTCGGCGGCGTCGTAACAGAACGATTGCGTCGTCGCGGTGCCAGTAGTTGGGGTGGTCACAATGCTGGCCTTGTTGGAATTCAACCCTGACGACGGCGCCGCGGTGCACGCGGGACTGGAGCCGTAGGTGTAGTCGATCGTGCTGCCCGGCACCGTCGCCCGAATCAACCGGCCAACCGTGTCATACCGGTATGTCTGCGCATACGCCGTGGCGGTCGGTGCCCAGGTAAGTGTGTTCCCGGTTGTGCGCCCGTCTTGCACTTTCGTGACCGCGTCGGTCGCCAAGGTGGTGGCGCCCTGCTTCCAGGTGAGCGAGTTCACGGTCCCGATCGTGTTTCGACCGTTCGTGACGCTCGTCCCGTTCGCATAGGCAACAGATGCGAGCGCGAATTCGTTCGGGGTGCCCGCCGTCTCATAGGTCGGTGTCGCCACCGTGACTCCGTCGAGTGTTTGTGCGGTGACTCGCCCGGCCCGGTCATAGGTGAACGTTTGCGGTCCGACCGGCCCGCTCGAAGACGACACCCGCCCGGTCGTCTGGTCATAGACGGTCGTAGTCATCTGGCCCCACACGTCGGTGTAGGTCGTCACCCGGCCGAGGAGGTCGACTGTGGTCGTGATCGTGCCGGCCGGATCGGTTACTGATGTGGTGCGAGGGTCGTTCCCGACCCGATAGTTCGTCGTCACGGTCCGGGTTGTGGTTTGGGTGCCGAACGCGGGGACGGTCACCTGCGTGACCCGCAGACGCGAGTCGTAGCTGGTGCAGGTCCAATTCGCCTCCCATGTATCCACCGTCCCGGCGCGGGTTCCTTGCAGGATCCCGACAGTGCGGCCGAGCGTGTCATACACCGTCAGGGTACGGATGGCGGTGCCGTCAGCTGCGACCGGGGCGGTGGTGTACTGGAGTTTGCCGCCCTGAGGAACGAGCGTGTCATCCGCTGTCGTGCAGGGCGAGTTCACGGCCGCGTTGTTCGGGTTCGCGGTCGCGTTGGTGTACTCATAGGTGTAGGTGTTCCCGGCCGGGAGCATCCGTGAGATGCGCCGCCGGTAACCGGCGGCCTCGTAGCCGGTGGTCGTGGCGAGTTTGAGACCGGCCGGGTCCTCGGTCACCTTGGTGATCATCCCGAGTGCCGGGTCGACGCCAGGGGCGTCGTAGCTCGTGTGCGTCACCTGCGCCGGAGCGTCCACAGAGCTGTTTGTCGCTGCTGTTGTTCGGGTTTGCAGGCTGTAACGGGGCCGGAACCGGTCGACCGGTATCGCGACCTTCGCGCCGCCTGATGGTGTCCAGTTCAACGTCAAGGCTGCGTTCCCGGAGGTGTCGGTGAACTCGACACGAACCCGACGCACATGATCGGCGCCATCGGTCAAGCTGGGGTTGTTGGCCACGTTGTACGAGCCGGACGCCACACTGGCGCCGTCGACCTTGTTCACGATGAGCTGATCATCGACATAAACCTTGACCGCATCGTCGGCACCGGCGACCGCTTCGAGCGTGTACCCCACCGCGGACGGGAAACGGATCTCACCGGTCGCCTGGAACGAGAAATCCGCCGCACTGACACCTGGCGGGGCGCCCGCACCCCAGTTGTACACGAACGTCGTCGGTGTCCCGCCGAGTCCGGTTGTCTTCGCGGCCGGTTTGCCAGCCATGGTGTTGTTCGACCACAACGACACAGCCAGGTTCGTGAACGGAGTCGAACTCCCATCAGTATTCAAGCTGGTGTCGTACTCGAAATCCGTGCGCGCTACCGGTGGCGTCGTGCACGTGCCGTTCGGTAGTCGATAGGTCGGTGACGTGTTCGTCAGGTCGAAACAGGACTGGTTCGCCGGCCCGTACGACGTGACGAGCTCACCGCGATGGTTATAGATACTGGTCGACGCTTGGCTGTTCGAAATGTTGACGAGCGGTCGGTCGTTCAGGGTGTCCCAACGGGTTTCGGTGCGCATCGACTGCCCCGAGGTCGCGTTCACCGCCTGATAGTCGAGCAGTACGCGGGCGTCCTGATCGAAGGTGACCTTGCGGTCCCAATCGTTCGGGTCGGCAGTGTTCTCCAGGCCGTCAACGAGCACCCACGTCTCATTCGTCGGGGTACCGATCGTGCCCTGATACTGCATCACAACACGCTGACGAGCCGTATCTGCCGGCGCGGCTTTCGGGGCCTGAACGCTGGTGACACGGTTAATGGTGTCGTAACCGAGATTCGTCGTGAAATCCGTCGTCGAGTTCACACCCGCCTGCGCGGTGTCGATCGCTTCGTTCACCAGCGCATCACGCACCTGACTCAACAACCCGTTCGCGCCATACCCGTAATCGACCGCGGGTACACCCGTCGACGCGTCACCGGGTTGCTCGATTCGAGACAACACGAACACACCCGATGCCGGGGAGAGATAGAACAGCTTGGTGGCCGATCCGTCGGGCAGGTTCACCTGGCACAACATCCCAATCCCAGGGTTCACATAACCCGCCTTCGTTGGGCACGTCCCAATCCCCTGATAGACGAACGTGACAGCTCGGCCCGATACGGGATCGGTCAACGAACTCAACCGTGTGACTGGCTGCGGCGAACCAGCCAGGACAATGTCGGTCCAGTTCGGGATCGCAGCTGCGGGGGTCGCTGAATCGACCGGTGAAGTGATCGTGTCGAGCTGGCCGTCGGGACGGAACTTATAGACAGTGCCACCCGTGTCGGTAATCGTCGCGACACCGGCCGCGACGGTGACGACATCGTCCTCGCCCGGCGGTGGGGTGTAGCCGCCATCGGCCGCTTTCAGGTAGGTGAGCTTTTCGCCATCGGTTCGGGTCACGACGATCTGGGAGGTCTCGATGAGCACCTGGGAGTAGACCGCAGAGAAACCTTCCTCATGATTGAACGTCCAGCCCGCCGGCAAGACCGGCGAATCAGGCGAGAGCAGCGATGACGGAACGAGTGAGTACACCGAGTTCGATGCCGGGTTGACCGCCGTCATGTAGGAGCCGAGCGCGCCCGGCCCCGTCGGATTCGAATAGGTGATCTTCACCGGATACGGTGCACCAGCGGTCAGCGTGATGCCGCCCGCCGTCACACTCACATTCGTGCGCGCTTCGAACGACGACACCGGTTCGGTCAACGCGGAGTCGAGCTTGATCTCACTCGGCGCACCGGTCTGGTTGGCCTGCACGACGTAGGTGCCGACCTCGATCTTGGCTTTGTCGTCGGCCCCTGCTGCGACGGCGAATTTGTAGACGCCTGTCGTTGGTGGGGTGAAGAAACCGGTCCAGGACCCGACGAAATTGTTGATCCCCGGCACCGTCGAGGGGTTCGTCCATGAGAACCTGATCTCACGATCGGTGCGCTGCGTGATCAACGCATCGTCAGGCTGCCCGTTACCGTTTGCATCGTTAAAGAAACGTGCCCGCAAACCTGAGTCCTGTGCCCTCGAGTTGTACGAGAACGTCCCACCGATCGTGCCGCCCAACGCCTCATACCCGACCGTCGAGATACCGGTCGCGACGTTACCGGTCGCCAAGTTCGCAGTGACCGGGCCGAGCGTCTGGAACGGGGACGGCCCGGACGTGCCGAGCCGCTGCTCGAACCGGGTCGACCGAAAAGTCGTCGCTGCTGCTTGGGGTTCGCCATGGTAGAAGTACCAGTGGAAATAGACGATCCCGTCCTGCAGTTCGGTGGTCCATTCATACTGCTGCCCGGCCTTCAACGGTGCCGTTGACGGGATCGTGAAATCCAAGTTCCCTGTCGCCGTAGCAAGGCCGGACCAATCGGAACGCCACACCGCACCCGACGAACCAGGCTCCCGGACAACCAAGCGATACTGGACAGCATCACCATCCGGGTCGGCCTGGCGTGCGATCGTGAACACCGGCGGAGCGTTCGGCGCCCACCGAAAACCATCAGCGGGCGCGATCAGCTGTGGGTCTGGCGGCGCGTTGTTATACAAGAGCCACGAATTCAGCCACCCCGAATACCAGTCCTGTCCCGTGCCAGTCGGCGCTGTCGACGTCGCGACACCCCAATAATACTGGGTGTTGTAAAAGCTCGCCGGAAGACCGACACCCAACCCGTAGGTGTAAGACGGCGACGTCGTGAAACCGGAATCCAGGATCACACCGCACGTCGCCCACGACGGCGAGTTGCACAACACGAACCGGTAATACACGGTCTGACCGTCCGGGTTTGATTGCGCCGGGATCGACAACTGCACACCACTCAGGTGCTGATGCTGCGTATAGCCATTCACCGGCGACGCGGAACTCTGAAGCACGATTGGGTTCCGCTGATAGGTGATCGACAGTGATGCCGACACACCCTTGAACGTGTACGCGGAGAGTTCGTCGCCGTTAAAACCCCAACCGATATTCACCGCACCAGGAGTCCAGAACGGTTGCAGAACACTGGTGACCGGCAACACAGCGGTACCCGTGCCGATCACCGTCGAGCCAGCCGGCGACAGCAACGGCTGACCGCAATCGCTAATCGCATTGATACCGCAGTATGCGTACGCGACAGCGCGGCGTGCCGCAACCTGTTGGGTGGTTCCGGTGCCGCTGACGTAGCTGAGATCGAAATGCGCCTCCACCAGGGTGGACTGCACCGACGCCGTCGGCAGGAGCTGGCTGTACTGATACGTGGCATAGTCCCGCCAGACCGTGTCGGGCGTAACCGGCCCACCGGCCCTCGAGTTCCCAACAAAGATCTGGCCGCACGCCACAGACGACGACCCGCAATGGAACCCACCGTTCGAGTTCCACGCCTCGTTGTAATACGACCCAACCGTCAGCGTCGGATCAATAACGATCGGGAAACTCATCTGCGCCGCCAACCACACCGGGTCAACCTCCACCGCCAGACCCGTCATGTCCAGCTTCCTCGCGGCGCCTTTCGCCTCGTCACTATTCACCGGCGCACCATGAGAATCCTGAATTTCGATATCGCCAATAGCGAACTCCGTGTCAGGGGTCGACGGCTTACCCTTGGCATCAACATTCACCGTCAGGCCAGTCACATCGAACGGGAACGACGCAAGCGACGTCGGCCCTTCACCACAATCTGCTCCTTCACACCACTCGTCAGCATGAGAAACTTCAGATCGACATTCGGCCAAACATCCGCGTACGTCACGCTCAACCCATCAGCAGCACTAACAGGTGTCCCCAGCTGCAAGCCCCGAGGCTTCCACTCAACATGAGAACCCTTCTCACCCTTCATCTCAACGCCACGGGCCGAGAACCGCGCCGTCACCGACGAAGCGGCCGTCACAAACTCACCAGGATGCGCCTTGTCCTCAAGAACTCTGGCGTCGATCTTCTCCCACTTACCCGACGGCGTTTGATAGTGAACCGGTTCTCTCGCGACCTTCGCGGTGAACGTGCCATCCGCGTTCCTGAACACCGCACCCGTCCGGGTGCGCTGCGTCGGATCCTCCACCGACGTCGCCGGATCGAAACCCTTCGCGACCGCACGAGCCTTCGCCTCCCGATCACGACGATCCACCCACGGCTCAGAAGCCGGTAAATCAACCGGAGTCTTCTGCAACACCTTCGGATCGACCTTGCGATCCGGCACCACCTCACCACTCGAAACGCCACCCGCCGGCAACGGCGACGGCACCCCCACAGCAGGCGGCCCCGCGCTCGGTGGAGGCGGCGTTGGTGTCGCCGCCTCAGCAACGGTCGGCCCCGTCAGCCGCTCAGCGACCGCCAAAGTGCCCGCCAACAACGCCGCCGAAACCAACCCAGACAGCAAACAACGACCAACACGCCGAACGTTCATCCGAAATTCCGCCTTCGCCAAATGGACACCGCCTGTGCCCCAACCAGAGCTGATACTCACAAAATCTAGAAAATACGTCAATGCCAAAATGTGGACATGTCCACAAGTGGACACCAACCTGACGGAATCCTGAAGACTGGCCGAGCCGAGAAGGATGTAGATCGTTCCTGGAACTCCGTGATCACCGCGCACTCGCCGCCGGGCTAGCCAATGAACCCAACCTTGTGACACCCCTCGCGTACGATGATCCTCATGGAAGTCACCCTTGCTCAGCGCAGCTTTCCGGTGCCTACCAATCTGTCGCCCAGTCGGGTTGATGCCTTTACGTCGTGCCCGTTGCAGTTCCGGTTTGCCAGCATCGAAAAGCTGCCCGAACCGCCCAGTATTCCCGCCACCAAGGGTTCGCTCGTGCACCGTGCGCTTGAGATCCTGTTCATGCTGGAACCGGTCGAACGCACGCTTGTAGCCGGTCTCACCGCGCTCGATCAGGCGGCCACCGAATTTCAGTCCGATGCCGAGTGGATCGGCCTCGGGCTCGACGCCGAGGGTGAGCAGCGGGTACTCGATGACGCGGAGAAGCTGGTGCGCACCTACTTCACCATGGAAGATCCCACCGTGGTGACCGCCATCGGGTTGGAGTTGCGGCTTGAAGTGCCTGTCGGCAATCTGCACCTACGCGGCATCATCGACCGACTCGACCGCACGCCTGACGGCGACATCATCGTGGTCGATTACAAGACGGGCAAGCCACCCCGGGTGAACAACGAACAGTCCAAGCTGGGCGGGGTCAACTTCTACGCGTTCTTGTGCCAGCAGTTCTTCGGTCAACGCCCGGCCGAGGTGCGGCTCATGTATCTCTCCACCGGCGAAACCATCATCGCTCGTCCCACCGAACAGTCAGTCAACTTCCTGCCGAAACGCACGCTGGCCGTGTGGGGCGCGGTGGAGAAGGCGTGTTCGTCGGGCAACTTCCAACCGCGCCAGGGTCCGCTCTGCAACTACTGCTCCTTCCAAGCGTGGTGCCCCGCATTCGGCGGTGACCCCGAACTGGCCGCGCTCGAGTCCACGGCCGCGCTGGCCGAAGCCCTGCCCGCCGCCGAGTAGTCCACGGTGACCCCTGCGCTCGATCGCGCCGATGAACTGCTGGACGACACCCTTGATCGCGTTCGCGGCAATGCCATCGCCGACCGACTGTTTTACACCGCGTCGCAGGTGGGTGACTTCAGCATCGTCTGGCACGTACTCAACGTTGGCCTGGTACTCGTCGGCGTACGTACTCGCAAGCAGGCGGTGCGACTGGCGCTCTGCTTGGGCGCGGAATCGCTTATCGTCAATCAAGGCATCAAGCGCCTCTTCCGCCGCGAACGGCCCGTGCCCGGCCACGTGCATCCCCACGCCGTGCGCACCCCGTCCACCAGCAGCTTTCCGAGCGGCCACGCCTCGTCGGCCGCGTTCGCAGCCCAGCTGCTCGGCGATGACCATCCAGCTCTGCGACCCCTGTTCTGGCTGATAGCGGCCGTCGTCTCGCTGAGCCGCCCCTACGTACGGGCCCACCACGCATCCGACATCGCGGGCGGCCTCATCACCGGGTCGGTCCTGGCCCGGGCCGCCCGGCGGGTGTGGACTCGCTGATCGGATCAATGACAGCAGCACCGTGTTGGTAATCGTGTGTGCGTGATATCGGGCGATCAGCCCATTGTTCGAATGGTGATCCGTGGTCGAACGTGGGAGGCGAGAGCGCTCAGGTCGTCGGGGTCGCTCGTGATGACGACTGCGCCCGTGCGCCCTGCTGTGACGGCAACGTGGGCGTCGACGATGTCGGACGTTGCCGACTTCGCAAGTAGTAACCCAACGGCATGGGCTTGGGCCGCCTCAAACGCGACAATGTCGCAACCACGCAGGAAGCGCCTCAATGGCACCTGTCGAGGTGAACGACTGGCTTGGGCAACGACCGGGGCCGTCGTCACCGGGACAACGCCAGCTTCGAGCCTTGCCCGATGGTCGGCCCAGACGCGGCGATCGTCCCGGTCGGCAGCGATGAGTACGCCGGTGTCGTAGACGATGGTCACGCCGACCGCTTGCGCGGTGTTGCGAGTTCTTGGGCGACGCGTTGTCGAGCGCTGGCCATTTCGTCTGGTGTGAACGGTCCGTTGAGACGTTCCCACTCGGACACGGCTGCGAGCCCATCGCGGACGACAAGCGCTCGTCGTGCGGCCTCGGTCATCCATGCCGACACGCTGACTCCTTCTTGGGCGGCAGCACTCACGACGCGCTCATGGACGTCTGGATCAACCGTTATCGCCAGTTTCGGGGACGGGTTTCCGCGGGGCATGCCTCAAGTATACGACCATGGTAGGAGGGTTGCAATGCCTTGCCCGATATGGTGCAGTCCCGTGGCGGTGACTCGTGTCCCCTACGCTCGGGCGCATGTACGACCCGGTGAAGGACGGCGTGGCGAAAGCGGTCGAGTCGGTCGTGTATACCGAGGCCCGGCCGCCGGCGCACCTCGGTGAGCTCGTGCACTGCTTCTGGGAGCTGCGGACGGTGACCGATCTGGCCGACGACTTCACGTTGCATGCCGTGCCCGACGCCTGCGTCAACCTGCTGTTCAACCAGCACGACACCCGCATCGCCGGGGTGACCCAGCTTCACACAAGCCACACAACCCTTGATCTCGGTCGGTCGTTCCACTACGCTGGCATCCAGTTTTTTCCCGGGGTGTGGCGCGGTGATCCCGAGGCATCGGTCGACCACTACGTCGGTGAGCCCTATGAGGGCAACCTGCCACTGGTCAAGGTAGGTGAGGCCGCGGCCGACGTCGACTTCGCCGGTAAGGCAACGGTGTTCGCCCAGTTCGTCGTAACCCTCCTCGACGCCGGTCTGGTCGCGCCGAACCCTGTGACTGCAGCGATTCTCACGAACCTCGACGAGATCCACAGCGTCAGCGACATGGCCGAGGTGGCCGCGCTGTCGCCCCGCCAACTCCAGCGGACATTGAAGGCGACCACCGGCTTCACCCCCCACGACCTGTGGAAGGTGCTGCGGGTTCAGCACTCTTTCCGCCAGGACTATTTGCTGTTGTTCGCCGACCAGTCGCACTTCACGCATTCGTTCCGCAAGCTGACCGGCTACACGCCCGGCCAGTTCAAAAAGACGTTCGATGTCTGATATCTACAATCCTTCGTGAGCGCACTCCGCTTCAGTTGTCCTTCGAAGACACACGGTCTTCACACCAACTGAAGGGACAACGCTCATGCGAAAAGTCGGATGGTTTGACATCTACGTCGAGGACATAGAGAGGGCACAGGCGTTCTACGAGACAGTGCTCAACACCATGTCGGCAGCCGGCGGATCGATCGTGCGGCCGAAGTTCTCCATCGGCGAACACGGCTCCGTCTCCATCGTCACCGACCCCGAAGGCAACGTGATCGGTCTTCACTCGGTTACGGCCTAGGCGGACCGCTAGCCTCGCGGCGTGGCTCGATCCGTGACGTTCGACAGCAAGATGAGTGATGCCGAAGGTCTTATGTGGCGGCTGGAAAAAGATCCGTTCCTGTCGTCAACGTTTGCCAACATCACCGTGACCGATCAACCCATCGATGTCGAGCGCTTCCGAAGCCGCATGGAGCGGGCCAGCATCGCCGTTCCCCGGCTACGGCAACGGGTGCGGCCCGCCATGGGCAACCTGGCGCCACCGACCTGGGTAGATGATCAAGAGTTCGCCATCGCTCGCCATGTACGACACATCGCGCTGCCCGCCCCTGGGTCCATGCGGCAACTGCAGGATATGGCCACGCTCATCGCCGCCGATCCGTTCGACCGAACGCATCCCCTGTGGGAGTTCACCGTGGTCGACGGGTTGCGGGGTGGGAAAGGTGCGCTGATCCAGAAGTTGCACCACACCGTGGCCGACGGCGAAGGAAGCCTCAGGCTGTCGCTGCAGTTCCTCGATATGCAACGGGACGCACCCGAGCCCGAGCCACTCGTCTACGAGCCGCCGGCGCCTACCGACACGCCGTCCGCCCCCGACGTCATCCACACGCTGGTGGCCGATGCACTTCGTGTGCCGCTCAACGGACTCCGTCGGGCCGCCGCACTTCTCGCCGACCCGGTCCGACTTCCTGCGGCTGGCCAAGAATTGTTGGCGACGGCATCGTCGGTGGTGCGCCAGTTGAATGACACACAGCCCCACCGATCGCCGTTGTGGACGGCGCGGTCGCTCGATCATCACCTTGAGATTCTGCGCACACCGCTCGAACCGATGAAGAAGGCGGCCAAACGACTAGGCGGCACCCTCAACACCGCGTTCATGACGGTGGCGGCCGATGCTTCCGGCGAGTACCACCGTCAGAAGGGGTTCCCGGTCCAGGAGCTCCGCTCGTCAATGGCCATCAGCACCCGCAAGTCCGAGTCGGGCTCGAACGCATTTTCACTCGTACGTTTCCTGATCCCCACCGGCGACATGCCCATCGCTGAACGATTCGCCCGCACCACCAGCGCCATCGACGCCGCTCGCAGCAGCGCCGGACCGGCGTCACTCAACCGCCTCGCTGCACTGACGACCTCACTGCCGACGTCGGTCCTAACGCGCCTGGCTCGCACCCAGGCCGAGGCGATTGACTTCGCCACCTCCAACGTTCGGGCTGCACCCTTTCCGGTCTACATCACCGGTGCCAAGGTGCTGCAGAACCATGCGATCGGACCGCTGGGGGGCGTGGCGTTCAACCTCACCCTCATGTCCTACAACGGCAGCCTCGACATGGGGCTCAACACCGACCGCGCGGCAATAGAGGAGCCAGAACTCCTCAGGTCACTGCTGGTGGATGCTTTCCGCCGGTTCAATAAGGCCCGCTAAGGGGCGCTGGTCACCCGGCCGGGTTGGTCAGGAGCGAACGCACGTCGAGCAGAAGGTCCGACATTTCATCGGACGAAACCAGCGAACGGCTGGTCATCTCCGAGAGGGCGCGATCGATAATCGCGAGGGCCTCGTTGATGACGTCTAGCTCACGGATTTCGGTCATGGATCCTCCTGGTGTTGGTGGAGCACTCACAACACTACGCCGTGATGCACTCCGTGTTGCAGATGGTATCGGCCTTGAGCCCGATACGCGCAGGAGACATCTGACCTATACGTGATCTTTGGTCACTTTTTATGGGAGGAAAACGTCCCGGCCACCCATCGTCTACGGTCCCCGCATGGAAATTTCCGGCAAGATCGTGGTGGTTACCGGTGGCGCGAGCGGTATCGGCCGAGCCATGGCTAGGCGCTTTCATGCCGAAGGTGCTCACGCCGTAGCAGTGCTTGACCGTGACGCGGCTGGCGCGCACCAGGTTGCCCAAGAGCTGAACGCGCTACGGCCGGATTCGGCAATAGCGATTGCCGGCAACGTCGATCGTACCGAAGAAGTGGTGGGTGCAATCGACGCAGTAGAAGAACGATTCGGCCTCATCGATCTCTACTGTGCGAATGCTGGCACCAGCCTGGGTACCGACCTTGAAACGACCGATGCCGACTGGGACCTCGCGTTCGGCGTGAACGTAAAGGCGCACTACTTCGCCGCTCGTCGCCTGGTGCCGGGCTGGGTCGACCGCGGCCATGGCTACTTCCTAAGCACCGCTTCGGCGGCAGGCCTTCTCAGCCAGATCGGCTCGGCGCCGTACTCGGTGACCAAACACGCCGCCGTTGGGTTCGCCGAATGGTTGTCGATCACCTACGGCGACAGCGGCGTGCGGGTGTCGTGCCTATGTCCCCAGGGCGTAAATACCAACATGTTGAACAACGGCATCGTGGGCGCTGGCGCCGACGCAGTGCGAGCCGGAGGCGCTGTCCTAGAGCCCGAAGAGGTCGCCTCACTCGTGGTCGAGGCGCTCCGGGCGGAGAAGTTTCTCATCCTCCCCCACCCCGAGGCGCTCACCTACTGGCAACGCAAGACGGGGGACAACGAACGCTGGCTAGCTGGTATGCGGAGGCTCCAGGCCCGCGTCAACGGATGATGGAGGCATAAGGTCGCGGCCATGATGGCCCGACGATCCCTCCTCCGGCTGGTCACGGTCTTTGCTGCGGTCGTGCTCAGTCTGCTCAGCCGGTCAGCCCACGCCCAGACCGCACAGAGCTTTCGGCTGACATCGCTCCAGGTCGAAGCAACCGTGCTGGCCGACGGCTCGATGCAGGTTGAGGAGAATGTCACCTATGACTTCTCGGGCGGGCCTTTCACCTTCGCGTTCCGCACGTTCAAACCCGACTGGTTCAACCGAATCGACAACTTCACGGCCGTCGAGCAAGGGACGGCGCTTCAGGTGGAGCAGGGCACGGACCGTTGGACGTGGCGATACGCGCCCACCAGCGACAGTTCGCACACTTACACCCTCACCTATCAAGTCGCGGGTGCCGTCGATGTAGGTAGTGACGTGGGCGAGCTCTACTGGCAGTTCATCGGCACCGATCATCCGGGGGTGGGGTCGATGAACGTCCACATCAACCTGCCCGGCGAATACCCGGTGGCCGCTCCCTCTACTGCCGACGCCGACACCAGTGTCGTGCGCGCGTGGGCACACGGGCCGCTGAACGGCAAGGTGCAGCCCTCGGCCCGCAGTGTCGACCTATCGGTCACTGGTGTGCCGGCCCGCACGTTCGTTGAAGGCCGCATCGTCATTCCGTTGAAAGCTTTCACTTCGCCGGGAACCACGGCACGTTTGCCCAAGATCCTGCGGGAAGAAAAGGGTTACCTGAACACCGGCAAGACCGGACGAAAGCTGGCCAACGTTCTTGCACCGATGGCCACGCTGGCCGGCGGGCTGGGCTTTGCCGCATTATGGCGTAAGCACGGCAAGGAGCCAGCCAAGCCCGACTACATCGGCGACTACTGGCGCGAGCCGCTCACCGATCCGCCAGCGGTTGTCTATGCCAATCTCAACTTCGGCAAAGTGGAAGGCCGGGCCATGGCCAGCACGCTGGTGGATCTGGCCCAGCGCGGTTACCTCACCATTACCGAGCAGGAAGGCAAGCGGTTCGGCCGCAACAAGGACGTGTACACATTCACGGCCGCCACGCCTAAGCCACGGGCAGGGCACCCGCTGCCACCGCCGCTCACCCAGTGGGAGACCGATCTGTTGGCCAACACATTCCAGGGCCAGAA
>JAYTKG010000705.1:0-5091 GCA_043730435.1 Acidimicrobiia bacterium
CGTTGCCTCGAAGGGCGCCATCGTGTCACTCACCCGCGCCCTTGCGAACGAGTACGGCGCGCAACAGATTCGGGTGAACTGCGTGGCCCCGGGTTACACGCCCACTCCGGGGTCGAACGCGCTCGGACCGTACGACGCATCCCGCACGCCGCTCGGTCGGGTGATGGAACCGCAGGATCTGTACGGCACTTTCGCGTATCTGTTGTCCGACGACGCGGCGTTCGTCAGCGGACAGACCATGCTCGTGAACGGCGGTCGTGTCCCCTACTGACGACGGCCTCGGCCTGGCCGCGCGGGTGCGGAGCGGCCAGGTTACTCCACGCGAATTGGTTGACGATGCAATCAATCGCATCGAACGACTGAACCCCCAACTGAACGCCGTCATTCACCGCCAGTTCGAACGAGCACGTAGCGAAGCACACGGCCCGCTGTCTGAAGGGGCGTTCAGGGGCGTGCCATTCCTGCTGAAGGATTTCAAGGGCCGTGAGGCCGGTGAGCCGTATCACATGGGTTGCAAGGCCCTGGCCGAGATCGACTACCGGCCCCGTACCTCGGCACCGCTGTCATTAGCGTTCCGTGCTGCCGGGTTCATTCCACTCGGACGCACCAATGTGCCCGAGATGGCGCTGATGGGCACGACCGAGCCCGAGCTCTACGGGCCCACGCACAACCCGTGGAATCTCGACCGCTCACCCGGTGGATCATCGGGCGGTTCGGCCGCAGCCGTCGCCGCTCGACTGGTACCCGTCGCTCACGCCAACGACATCTCCGGTTCCATCCGTATCCCTGCAGCACAGTGCGGCATCGTCGGCCTCAAGCCAACCCGTGGCCGAGTGGTGTTGAGCGCCTATGACCCACCCGTTGGCATGAACGCCGAAGGCGTGGTATCCATCAGCGTGCGGGATACGGCAGCTGCGCTCGACGCCATCACTGCGACATCTGCGTGGTGGCCTGCGCCTGCACTTCCTCGACCACTGTTGCAGGAGGTGGGTCGCGATCCTGGTCGACTTCGCATCGGGCTCTGGACCACCGCGCTCAACGGATCCCCGGTCGACCCCGACTGTGCCAAGGCTGCCGACGACGCAGCACAATTGCTCGAAGCCCTCGGCCATCACATCACGGTGGCCGCTCCTGCAGTGCTGTCCAGTGACGAAATGTGGGCCGTCGCCAAGACCGCTATGGCCGCAACCGCGGCCAACGAAGTTGCTGCCTGGACCGAGCGGCTGGGCCGCACGATGGACGAAGGCGATGTCGAACCCGGCACGTGGAAGATGCTCCTAGCCGGTCGGGCTATCACCGCTGTCGAGCTCCTCACCACGCTCGAACGCATGCAAGCTCTGAGCGCGGAAGCCCTCGCCTGGTGGCACGACTTTGACCTGCTCGTTACGCCGACCACCGCTGCGCCCGGCCCGCCATTGGGTGAGTACAAGCGCGACTACACCAGTGGCCTCGGCTCGGCCTTCACCCGACCGTTCAACGTCACCGGCCAACCCGCCATCAGCCTCCCCCTCGGTTGGCCCGACGACGGTCTCCCCCGAGGCGTGCAACTCGTCGCTGGCTACGGCCGCGAAGACATCCTCATTCAGGTGTCATCTCAACTCGAAGCCGCCGCCCCTTGGGCCCACCGTCTGCCCCCGCTACTGTCGGCATCATGATCATTGCGATTGTGTATTTCCAACTGCCGGAGCCGATGAGTGTGGACAAGGCTCGTCTGGTGTTTGAGGCCAGCGCTCCGAGCTATCAGAACGTTGACGGTCTGCAGCGCAAGCACTACCTCGTGGCCGAGGACGGCACCAACGCCGGCGGCGTCTACCTGTGGGACAGCAAAGCCCAGGCCGAGGCGTTGTACACCCAAGAGTGGTCCGACCGTCTCGCCGCCCGCTACGGCAGCGCGCCCATGGTCCGCTACTACGAAAGCCCCGTCCAAGTAGACCCCAACGCCATCACACTCACCTGAATCGCGCCGCGCAGTGTGCCCCGGAGCTCATCATCTCGCCGATTCGCGCAATAGCGCCCTGCCATTCGCGCAATAGACCGGAATCAGGCGATCACGGCGGGGCGAAAGCGTCTTAATGCGCGAATGAACGAGCCCAAACGCGCGGATGGCGGAGAGGGTGCCGTCGGGCGCAGCGGCCATCACGCTGACGTAATCAGTTGATGCTGCACATGAGGTCGGTGGAGTAGTGGCGGTCGATGGGTTTGCTGGTCCATTGGCCGTGGAGGCCGTCGTTGCTCATGGCGGTGGCGTTGGCACGATTGGGGTCACCGGCTACGGCTATCAGGAACTGGTCGGCCGAGGTCACGATGGGCACGAGCCGGTTGGGATCATCGGACACCGCAAAGTCGGCTGGCACAAGCCCCGCAGCACAGAGCTCGACCAGTGTGCGTCGACCGGCGGTGAGATTCGACCACTCGCCGATGTAGGCCTCGAACTTCCAGGCAGGGATACGAGCCGCTTGGAACAGCGCAGCGCGCACGTCATCTTTTGACCAACCAGCCCTGGCGAACGTGCGGGCTAACAGTGGCGACAGCACCAATAGAGGTCGGTACTGACCCTGACCCAGCCCGTACACGTGGGTGAGTTCCCAGCCGGTCACTCGCACGAGCCCATCGGCCAGATAGGGAATAATCGCCTCGGGCGTGGAGCCAAAGACGCTGCCGATGAGCACGCCGCTATTGATACGGGCAACGGTGACGGCATCGTCACCAGACTGATGGGCGAAGTCGGCCGCAAGTGAGGGCCAACCGATCTCGCGTAACGCTGCTTCATCCTCGGCCAACACCACGTGGGCGCTGTGGCCGAACGTGCCCTTGTCGTGTTCTTCCGCCGTGAAGCCACAGACGTTGCGCAGGAACAACCGAACCCATCTACCAATCGCGGTGTTGGCGTACGTGCCGTCACGCATCGCGCCGGGGCCGTGGTTGAACCCGAGGTCGGCCACGACCCCGCCGTTCAGGACGACAAGAGCGTCGGCGCCCGTGGTGTTGCCGGAGTGCTCAACGCCGTAGCTCGGGTCGGCAAGCGCCGATGCCAACGCCATCACGACCGGGAGATACTCAGCCGCCAACCCGGCCATCACCGCATTTACCGCAATTGACCACACGGTGATATCTCGACCCGACGGGCGGGCAACATCGATCACTCGCCATGGGTCGTATCCCCACTCCGCGATGAGCGCCTCGACCCGTTCGCGAGTGGGAGGAATAATCGGATGACCATCGCTCCAGCCACGCTCGCAAAACACGCGATTGATCTCATCGATCGTGCCAGTGGCCGCGGGGTCGAGCGCCGCTGGTTCGGTCATGGCGTCACCAGCGTCAGGCAGCGCAACCGTGAGGCCTTCAATCACTTCATCAAGCGTGTGCGCAATCAGCGACGCAATCATCTCGTCGGCGGATTGCGCGTCGACGTGACCGCGCAGAACCGCGAGGCGCATGCCGTCGAATCCGAGCCCGCGTCCGGTTGCAAGTGCCTGACGCTGGAAGCCTTCGCAGACGAGCGAAACCGAGGGAATACCAGCGGCTTCAGCAGCAACAGATGCCCGCAACACGGCGGGCGTACAGCTGCCTCAACATCCATTCCCGACAATGACCGCATCAACGAGGTGCTGCGACATCACGGCGGGTAAGGCGGCCACGAGCGCCTTTTCGTCGGGTCCATGAATGTTGCCAAACGTGTCGTACCCAACGACCTCAAGGCCGGGGAAGCGTTCGCGTAATGCGCGTTCGAGTGCAGGGAAGATTTCCTCGCCGCGGAACATGTAGTCCCACACGAAACCGATGCGCTTCCCCTCCAGCGTGTTGAGTCGAGCTGCAGTATTTCGAGCCTGAACTCCGAGCGGCGGACGGGGCGTCACCACGTCGTAGGTCGACTCGTTCTGGGTTCGCACATCAACAGAAGTCACCCCATCAGGATAAACCGTCGGACGTCATGTGCAGCGGCCGACCCAGGGTGGTACGACGGGCGGGGCCGCAAGAAGCGTCTTCATTTCGCTGGAGGCGAGGGCGAAGCCTTGCACTTGGCCATCTAACCGTGAGCCGAACAGCATGCCGACTACCCGGCCGGTGTTATCAACGACCGGGGCACCGGAATCGCCGGCTCGACTTTCCTGATCGATCAGAAAGCCTTGGCGTAGCCAGGTCGTCTTCAGGCGAAGATCGCTGTACTCAATTGAGGCGACTGTCGTGACCTTCGCGGCCAAACGTTGTGTTCGGTTGCGCTGCCAGCGCAATACGGAAACGTCGGTCGACAGAACCGGGTCGGCGAATTCGACAAAGCGCTCTGGACTCTCATCGATTCGAAGCAGTGCCGCATCCATCCGCTCATCGAGTGCAAGCACCGTGGCTGGTCTTCCATCGACCGTGATGACCTTCGTGTCCCGCAACGCGTGCGCGACCGTCATGACCACACCTGGTTCGACCATGAAGCCGGTGGCTATCTCACGAGAGATACAACCCGACGCCGCCACTTGCATGAGCCGAACCACCGGAACGTTGTCGTGCGCCGATGCGCAGCTGCTCGACGAACCCGCTAGGACGAGCACCAGAGGCGATCCGAGTATCCGACAACAGCTTCGTAAAGTCGCTCGACCAGCGCGAAGGACCTCACTTGGGAAGCAGTAGCGGGTTGACAAAAACGGCATAGTTGGGTGGCCGCAAACGCTAGCCGGGTTCGCAGGTTTCCGAACACTGCCCCCAATCTGTGACAAGATTCACCCTGCAGGATGACCACGCCTGCACGGATGGTGGCGTCTCGCAACCATACGAAATTAGAAAATCCATCAAGGGGGATTTTGTTATGAAGAAGTCGTACCGTTTGTTAGCTCTTGCTGCCGTCGTCGCTGTTGCGGCCACCGGTTGCTCAAGCTCGAAGAAGTCCACCACGGCCTCAACTGCTGCTGGTGCCGCCACCACTGCTGCGCCGGCTGCAGCCACCACGGCCGCTGAGGGTGCAACCACCGCCGCTTCGGCCGCAACCACCGCTGCCGCAGCCGCCACCACTGCTGCTCCGGTCAAGGCCACTGCCGGCAAGGACATCACCATTGCCGTCATCACCCACAGCGATGGCGGCGTGTTCTGGTCCGTCTTTAA
>JAYTKG010000706.1:0-9049 GCA_043730435.1 Acidimicrobiia bacterium
TCATCCAGATACTGGGATCGCTGGCGGTGTGGAGCGTCATCCGAAAGGTACGGCAGGCACGATCTCTGGAAACTCAGGCCCGAGCAACGTCCGCCGAACGCTGAGCCACACGAAATACGCCACGCCGGCGAGCTCGACGGCCCTGGCCCACATCGGGGCGGTAGGCGAAGCCAGCGTGAGGTACAGCATGACGGCGAGCCATATCACCAGAACCGGCAGCGTGATCTGGCGCATGTAATGCACCCGCACCGGGTGTGGCACCTTCACGTTTAAACACGTGAGGGCACAAAGTCCGAGAATGACGATGAGGTTCACGAACGGCCTGGATTGCACCACGAACATCACGTTGATGGCCAGATTCCACATGGCCGGCCAGCCCCGGAAGTAATGATCATGCGTCATGAGATCGGTACGAGAAAAAGCGTAGAGCGACGTGACCATGACGAGGCCAGCGGTGAAGAGTGTGAAACCTTTCGGCACCATGTTGAACTGGTGGATGAAGATGGCCGGAGCGACGACGCACGTCACATAGTCGATCACAAGGTCAAGGATGTTTCCGTCAACGTTGGGAACGTGCAGGCGACAGTCGACCTTGCGAGCGACAGGTCCGTCGATGCCGTCGATGACGAAGGCCAGGATCAGCCATACGAGAGCAGCCTTTGGGCTGCCGTCCAGAATGAAGAGGATTCCCATCAGTCCGCACAAGACCCCGGAGGCAGTAAGAGCATGAATGCCCCACGCCGCCATGCCTGGTGAAACTCGATCGCGAACCCGGGTGCGAGTTTGCGTCGCCATGTGCGTCCCTGCCTTCCAACGAAATATCGCTGGCTAAGAAATCTTTGTGGAGGAAACGATAGCGGCTAACCGCTGCGGTCGGTGGTCTCAGTTGCCACTTTCGTGAGCAACTTCGCGCTTCCAGCGCAAAACTGATTCCATCAGCCCATCCACATCGCCGTCGAGCACACCGGCGACGTTGCCGACTTCATATTCGCTGCGCAGGTCTTTGACCATTTGGTAGGGCTGCAGCACATAGGAGCGGATCTGGCTCCCCCATCCGACCTGGGCCTGTTTTCCGCCGGCGATTTCGGCCATTTTTGCCGCTCGTTCTTCCTCCATACGGACCTGGAGGAGCGCCTTCAGGCGGCGCATAGCTTTTTCCCGGTTCTGGAGTTGGCTGCGCTCTTCCTGGCTGCTGGTGGTGAGGCCGGTCGGAGTGTGAATGAGACGGACGGCCGAGGAGGTCTTGTTGATGTGCTGACCACCGGCGCCGCTCGCCCGGAAGACTTCCATGCGGATGTCGCTGTCGGGGATTTCAACGACGCCTTCGTCTTCCAGCACCGGGTAGACATCAATGGCCGCGAAGCTGGTTTGGCGGCGGGCGTTGCCGTCGAAGGGGCTGATACGCACCAGCCGGTGCGTGCCGCGCTCGGCCGACATGAGCCCGTAGGCGTAGCGGCCGGTGACCGTAAATTCGGCCGACATGATGCCTGCCTCGGTACCCTCGGAGACGTACTCGACGTCGACTTCGAAGCCGCGCCGCTCGCCCCAGCGGGTGTACATGCGGAGCAGCATTTCGGCCCAGTCCTGCGCGTCGACGCCACCGTCTTTGGCGTTGATGCGCACCATGGCGTCGGCCTCATCGTGCGGGCCGACGAAGAGGGCCCGCAACTCCAGCTCGTTCAGTTGCCGGTCGAGTTTGCCCGACGCCGCGGCAATGTCGCCTTCTTGGGACTCATCATCGACCTCACGAGCCATGTCGTGCAGGGTCTCGACATCTTCCATGTCGGCGACGAGCTTGTCGTAGATCGCGAGGTCGTCACGGACGGCGGCGTACTGCGAGTTGACCTGCTTGGCTCGGTCCTGGTCGTCCCACAGGTCGGGCTTTTGTACTTCGACTTCCAGTTCCTGCAGCCACAGACGGTTGTCGTCGATTTTCAAGTAGCCGCGCGCGTCATCGACGCGACGATGCAAGCCCTTCAATTCGTCGGAGAAATCCTTCATGACGCAACCAATCAGTACCGGGGTGCCCAAGTGGGCGGGCGAACCTTACTTGCCGTGGCAGAGTTTGAACTTCTTTCCGCTTCCGCACCAGCACGGTGCGTTGCGGGGAGTCTTGTCCCGTTCATCAACGGTAACCGGCTGCATGGCTTCGGGCTCCTGCTCCATGACGGCGACGGGCTCGCCGGTGTCCTCGCGGACCATGCCAACCGCCGCGGCCTGCATGCCCGACGGCACGCTTTCGTCGGGGGCCGAGTACTGCACGTTCTGCACCTGCTGGGCCGGCTGCTCTTCGACAACCTGCACGTGCATGACATAGCGCACAAAGTCCTGGCTGATGATGTGCATCAGTTTGTCGAAGTGCTCGTAGCCTTCACGCTGCCATTCGACCAGCGGATCTTTCTGACCCATGGCCCGCAGGTTGATGCCTTCCTGCAGATAATCCATTTCGGCCAGATGCTCAAGCCAGCGCTGATCGATAATGCGCAGCATGACCTGTCGCTCGATCTCACGCATGAGCTCGGGCCCAAGCTCTTCTTCACGCTTGTTGTAGTAATTGGTGGCCTCGACCATGACGGTGTCGTAGACCTCTTCGGTGTGACCAAGCACCCGAATATCGGGTTCGGTTAGCGCCGTCGGGTAGTAACCCGACAGCTCGGCCAGCAGACCTTCGACATTCCACTCATCTTCGGCATCACTCACGCAGTACGTGTCGACGGTGGTGTCGACCGCGTCGGCGAGGTACTGCTGCGCTTCGTCGCGCAGGTCACGGCCTTCCAGGATCTGGTCGCGGCGACGGTAGATGACCTTGCGCTGCTCGTTCATCACTTCGTCGTACTTGAGCACGTCTTTGCGGATCTCGGCGTTGCGCTGCTCGACCGTGTTCTGGGCCCGCTCGATAGCCTTGGTGACCATCTTGGCTTCAATCGGCACGTCGTCGGGCAGCGCCTTGCCCATGACCCAACTCATGGCACCAGTTGCGAAGAGGCGCATGAGTTCGTCGTCGAGCGACAGGTAGAAGCGGCTGGCGCCCGGGTCACCCTGGCGCCCGGAACGACCACGTAACTGGTTGTCGATGCGGCGGCTTTCATGGCGTTCGGTACCAAGCACGTAGAGGCCACCGAGACGGCACACTTCAACGCCCGCGTCCTTGCACTCGGCCGCGAACTTGGGCAGCAATTCCTGGTAGCGGGACTTACCCTCGTCCGACTCGGCGTCGAGGCCTTCCTTGCGAACTTCTTCACCGGCCAGGCCCTCAGGATTGCCACCGAGCAGAATGTCGACGCCTCGACCGGCCATGTTGGTGGCAACGGTGACCGAACCCTTACGGCCGGCCTGGGTGACGATGAGCGCTTCACGGGTGTGCTGCTTTGCGTTCAACACCTCATGCGCGATGCCGCGCTTCTTCAGGATGCCCGACAGGAGCTCGGACTTTTCGACCGACACGGTGCCGACCAGGATCGGCTGGCCCTTGCCGTGGCGCTCGGCAATGTCATCGGCGACGGCGTCGAACTTGGCCTCTTCGGTCTTGTAGATGAGGTCGGCTTCGTCGCTGCGCTGGCTGTCTTTGTTGGTGGGGATGGGCACGACGTCAAGGCCGTAGGTGTTCTTCAACTCGGCCGCTTCGGTGGACGCGGTACCGGTCATGCCGGCGAGCTTGTCGTACATGCGGAAATAGTTCTGGAGCGTGATGGTGGCGAGAGTTTGGTTCTCCTCTTTGATCTTCACGCCTTCTTTGGCCTCGACCGCCTGGTGGAGGCCTTCTGACCAGCGGCGGCCTTCAAGGATGCGGCCGGTGAACTCGTCGACGATCTTCACTTCGCCGCCCTGCACGATGTAGTCCTTATCGCGCTTGTACAGCTCCTTGGCCTTGATGGCCGCAGTGAGTTGGTGGACGAAGTTCTGCTGCACGGCGTCGTAGAGGTTGTCGATACCGAGGGCCTTTTCGACCTTGTCGATGCCGTCTTCCATTGGCGCGACCTGACGCTTTTCTTCGTCAACCTCGTAGTCGACGTCACGCTTCAGGCTGCGCACCACCGAGGCGAACTGGTAGTAAAGCTTGGCCGCGTCGGCCATGCGGCCCGAGATGATGAGCGGGGTGCGGGCCTCATCGATGAGGATGGAGTCGACCTCGTCGACGATGGCGTAGCTGTGGCCGCGCTGCACCTTTTCCTCGGGACTGGTGGCCATGTTGTCACGCAGATAGTCGAACCCGAACTCGTTGTTGGTGCCGTAGGTGATGTCGGCCGCATACGACTCACGCTTCTCTGCGGCGGAGTCTTTGTAGTCGGGCAGCACCAGACCGACGCTGAGGCCGAGGAACTGGTGAATGCGCCCCATCCACTCGGCGTGGAACTTGGCCAGGTAATCGTTGACGGTGATGATGTGAATGCCGTTACCGGCCAAACCGTTGAGATAGCCCGGCAGCGTAGACACGAGGGTCTTGCCTTCGCCGGTCTTCATTTCGGCCACCCAGCCGAAGTGCAGCGCAGCACCGCCCATCATCTGCACGTCGTAGTGGCGCTGACCGATGACACGGTCGGCGGCCTCACGAGTGACAGCGAACGCCTCGAGGAGGATGTCGTTCATGTCCTCGCCGTTGGCGAGCCGTTGCCGGAATTCCACCGTCTTTCCCTTGAGGGCATCGTCGGATAGGGCTTTCATGGCCGGTTCGAAGGAGTTGATGTCAGGCACAAGGCCCTGCAACGACTTCAGTTTCTTGCCTTCACCGGCGCGGAGGATGCGATCGAGGATTCCCATAGAGCGGCTACATGCTATCCGCAGAAGGCCCCGGCGGCCTTGGCGGTTCGGGCATGGAGGCCGTCGACAACGGTCACACGACGTTTCATCGGGCGAAACCTGGCGTGACCGGTACCCGCCCGGTTCTCAACGACGCCCCGTCAGGTGTGGACGCCGCAGCCAAGAGGCGCACCTCACGGGCGCCCATCATGCGTAGCACCGATGCCGCCGAGCGCAGCGTAGAGCCGGTGGTAACGACATCGTCGACCAGGAGTACCCGCGGTGGCGCCTGCCGTTTGCCGGCGAAGCCTGGCCCATTGAGCCGTTCGGTGCGCGTTCGCCCCGTTTGCGGACCCGTGTCCGGAAGCCGACGCAACAGGCTCTGACAGGGCACCCCGAGCCGACGGGCCACGGCCTTGGCCAAAAGTTCGGCCTGGTCGTAACCGCGCTCGCGCTTGCGCACTGCGCTGGTTGGCGCCCACGTGACCACGTCGGCCCAACAGGGTTCCACCAAGAGCGACATGCCGTCGGCCAGCCGTGCGATGACGGCCCGACCGTTGCCGTACTTCAGCCCTTTAAGCACGCGAGCCCCCTCCCCCGAGAAGGCCACTAACGCAGGAACCGGGCCGGGCGGCGCGGGATCAAGCAAAGTCCAGCAGGCGTCACACGGCGCCGGACCGGGTCGGTTGCAGAGCGGACACACACGAGCGAGGAACATGACACCGTTCTACACAGGGGGTGTTATGAGGTTCGGCGCGCGGAGGTGAATTGGGTCAGTTGGGATCCGGCCGTACGGTCGCGTTGAGTGCCGTCTGCAGCAGGCGGTAGTCGGCTGCGACCCGTTCGTCGGGCGTCCAGGGGACCACGTAAAAGACTTGCGCGATACCGACTTGGATAAGTTCCTTGGCACAACTGAAACACGGTTGATCCGTGGTGTAGAGGGTGCCGCCTTCGAGCGCTATGCCGTGGCGGGCCGCCGACGCTATTGCGTTGGCCTCAGCATGCACGCAGATGCAGAGGTCATACGCCGTGCCACTCGGGAACAGGTCACGATTCGCACAACGCGTGCAGCCGCCATCAAGGCAGTTGGTGAGCCCACCCGCGGTTCCGTTGTATCCGGTGGCCACAATACGATCACCCCGCACGACAACCGCGCCTACCGATCGGCCAACGCAGTTCGAACGCAGCGCCACCGTCTTGGCGATAGCCATGTAGTAGTCATCCTTGGCAATCAACCCGATGTCTCCTTACGACGACTGTCCGACATCGTAACGATGTCGACCTAGTCTCCACCTGTGAGCGTTCATGCAGACATCGTGGCTGACATTGTTGTGATCGGAGCCGGACCGATTGGCGCTTCGGCGGCTCGGCACCTGTCGATGGATGCACAGGCTGGACGAGTTGTCGTGATCGGCGCGGACGAGCCGGTAGATGCGGTAACGCACGATGGCATCTTTGGCGCATGGCACGACGAAGCCCGGCTCACGCGCATCATCGCGGGCGACGATGTGTGGGCCACATTCGCCGAGGAATCCATCGACCGCTACCCGCAGATCCGTGAGCTGGGCGGCTTGGACTTTCATCGCACCCAGGGTGTCTTGTATGTCCACGAAGGCACCGACACGTACCAACAGCAGCAGGCCGTCACTGAGCGGCATCGGGCGGTGTGGACCGACGTTACGGACGAGCCGGAACGCTTCGGCTTCCTGCGCATTCCGTTGGGTGCGCGCCTGGTGTTGGAGCAAGGCGCGGCGGGCACCGTGAACCCGCGTCTGCTCGTCGCCAACCAACTGGCCGGTGCCATGTACAACGGTGCCGAATTGATACGTGACATCGCCACCAAGATCACGATGGTCGACGGCGGCGTGGTCATCACGACGATGGACGGTGCAACCGTACGGGCCGAAAAAGTACTGCTGGCTACCGGCGCCTATGTCAACTGCTTCGACCTGCTTCCGGCTCCTCTACCGGTACTCACCCGCGGCATCACGGCGCTGTTTTACCGACTGGAGGGCAGTGTGTTGGACACGCTGCGAGACATGCCGGGCATCTACTGGTCGGCCGATGGCGGCGACTACGGTTTCGTCTACACGGTGCCGCCGACCGAGTACCCAGATGGTCATGTGTACTTCAAGATCGGTGCCTATCGAGAGATCAACGAGCTCACGACCCGGGCCGAGATCGACGCGTGGCAACGCAGCAACGGAAGCCAGCCCGAGGTGGAGAAATTGAAAGCCTGGGTCGCAAACCACGTGCCCCTGCTTGTAAGCCACGATGCCCACTCGATCTCGTGCGTCTGCACCGACGTGGAGACCGAGTTTCCGATCATTCGTGAGGAAATTCCCGGCCGGGTATTCGTGGCGGTCGGCTGCATGGGTGCCGCGGCCAAGAGCTGCGACGAGATCGGTCGCATCGCTGCGGTTTTGACGGCGCGGGGCGAGTGGTCGAGCAGCCTCGATCAGTCGCTCATGGCCGGCCCTGCGCGCTAGCTCAATACGCGCAAGCAATCCGCCGCACGATCAGCAACGGCATCGCAGAGCCGCTCGCTGAAGACACCAACGAATGTCGACAGCGACGGTGCCGCCGACGCTTCCCGGAACGCGGTCGGTGCAACGGCGGCCAACTCCTGGACTCGCTCAACAACGGCGTCAGCGTTCAGTTTCAGTTCGCTCGCAACCTTGACCCATGTGTCTCGAGAATGGGCTCGAATGTCATAGCGACCACCGAGCTTCATGGCCATCTTCAACTTCGGAACGTACACATCCGGGTACGGCAAAATCGATGCAATGTCATACAGCGGAGCAAGGCGAACGTCACGCCCAGAGAGCAACAGCGAGTAGTTCTTCGCGTGCGCGTCGGTCCCCCCGTATCCAGTTCCAAGCCAGCGCATCGGCAAATCTTCTCGCAGCGTCCTCTGCTCGATCTCCAGGCAACTGTGTGGAGAAGAGTTCACCGATCTGCGCCACACCTGGACCACCGTCGGCCTGATATTTCTGGCTTGGGTGCAAACCAAGAGCTTGGATGAGGTCTTCTTGGTGCACACGGCGCAAACGACCGGCTACCTCGATCCGGTCATACCGTTCTACAACCAGTGCAATTTGGTCGCCAAACGCCAGCACCTGCGAATGAGCTGTCGGGAGTCCAGCCATTCGCGCTGCGGATAGGCAGAGATGCTCGTTCAACTCGTGGTCCTCGAGCATGACGGCCGGCTTCAGAATGTGAGTTGTCGGCTCCACACCACTCGTCTCACCCCATCGTCGGTCGACGCAACGCAGCGCCAACTTTGCCTGCGCTCCAGCCAAACTCCACTGTCCCGTGAGCGCCGGCCCAAGCCAACTCGCTCGATCGGAGCGAAGAGCTTTCAGACGCGCGCCGACCTCTAGCGCATCGATCCAACGGATCTCCCCGTCGTTCGCAAGCAACTGTTCGGCACGTTCAAATGAGGCGAACTGGACACCTCCTGCACAGTCCTCGCCTATGGGTGTGGCAAGCAAGCTAAACGGAGAGTTGGCTGGCACCTCAAACTCTCTCCCCCAACGTCGAAGCACGTCCGGATCATCGGGAAGCAAGCCCCAAAGCCAGGGAGTGACCGACGCGTCCGGATGCGTCGCACGCGATGTCGGCATCGACAGTGACAAAGGAGTGGCACTATCCGAGTAGCCGTTTGCATAGACAAACTGCAATCCGGATGATCCTCGGGACAATGTTCCAGCAACGACTCCATCCATCAACACAACGAGTGCCTCGGCCACTACGACTTGCTCGCCCGTGCTCGTGCGATGACGTCATCGAGGCGAACTGCGAGTTCTTGTAACGACTTTGATGCGCTCTCCAATTCGCCGATGCGAAGCGTGTGCAGTTCAAGTTGGAGAGCTTCGAGAACTGACAGAAACTTTCCCAATTCTGCTCGCGGCTTTCCCGCTTCAGCCTCGTTGACCCACAGCCGTGATACCCCGGCCGCCAACGCCAGATCTTGCTGAGTCCAGCCGATTTCAAGGCGGCGGCGCTGAATAGCTTCGCCCAACTCTGCTGCTGTTCGAATTCTGCTCATGACCCTCCCCTCCATTTGTAAGCTAACACATACACACCCAAGGCATGTGTTCGCATACATAGTGAAGGTAAGCGATTGCATACAGAGGGCGATCAGCGATGCGCGCTCGCGCGCTCGGTGACTGACTGACGACTCAAACAGTAGACAGGGCTGCCGATAGTAAGTACGGTCCCAACGTTCTATCCACCCACGACCCACAACCGGCGGCTGTCCGGGGAGGTGAGATGGCTGCGAAAGCAGCCCGCAACAACCCGAGGAGAA
>JAYTKG010000707.1:0-1972 GCA_043730435.1 Acidimicrobiia bacterium
TACGAGCTAGTAAAGATGCGGTCAAGCCAATCGGTAAGATTTTGACAAGTTACGGCACGGGTGCCGGGTGGGGCAGCGGGGTGAGGGCACCGTCATTGAGCATATTGCGGATCTCGATGGCCGAAATCGGCTTGGCAATGAAGTATCCCTGCACGGCCTCGCAGTTCAGAAGTGCCAGTCGGTCGAGCACCTCTTGGCTTTCCACTCCTTCGGCCACCGTGCCGATGCCGAGGTTCGTGGCGAGGTCGATGATCGATCGCACGATGCTCTCGTCCTTGGGGGAGTGCAGCATGCCGAACACAAAGGTCTTGTCGATCTTCACTCGGTCGATGGGCAGGTTGCGAAGGTTAGCGAGGGAGCTGAACCCGGTGCCGAAGTCATCGAGGGAAATTTGCGCCCCAATGTTCCGCAACTCCTGCAGCACCAGTGCGGTTCGCTCTGGGTCGACCATGACAGTGTTCTCGGTGAGTTCCAACTCCAACCACATGGGGTCCATGCGGTGACGGGCGAGGCTGGCGGAAACCATGTCGACAAAGTCATGGTTGTGGAGGTTACGGGCCGACACGTTCACGGCCATGGTGACGTACAGCCCCTCGTCGTGCCACAGCGCGCACTGTTGCAGGGCCCGATCAATCACGTACGCGGTCAGTTCTTGCATCAGGTCGGTTTGCTCGGCCGTGGGAATGAAGGCGTCGGGGTACAGAATCCCGCGTTCAGGGTGCAGCCAGCGCACCAGTGCCTCCACGCCGATGAAGGCACGGGAATGGAGATCAAGCTTTGGCTGATAGGCCAGGAAGAACTCACCGCGACGAATCGCTTCCTGGATTTCTCCGGCAAGCATCATCCTCGACGGACCGGTGCGGGTGTGGTCATCGGTGTACAACTCCGGTCCGTTATTGGCCTTCTTGGCGCGATATAACGCCATGTCGGCCTTTGACAGGAGCGTGTCAATATCTTCGCCATGGGTTGGGAACTCAGCCATCCCGATGCTCACGGTGGTCTTGAGGGGCACTCCCGACAGTTCAAGCGGGGTTTTAAGTCGCGCGATAATGCGGTCGGCCACGGCGCGCGCCTCATCAGCCGAGCACGGGCCGGGGAGGAGAATGGCAAAGTCGTTGGCTTCGAGACGTGCCACCAGATCTCCGGCGCGCCGGTCGTCGTGCAGACGTTCGGCTACTTTCTGCAGGACATCATCTCCCACCGCTCGGCCGAGCCGGTCGTTGAGGCTCTTGAAACCATCGATGCTGATCTGCAGAACGAAGAGGGTGTGCTGGCGCCGGGAAGCAACGGCAATTGCGACTGCTGCCTGCTCGTGGAACGAGCGGCGGTTCGAGAGCGATGTGAGTGGATCATGAGTGGCCTCGTGACGCTGATTAAGGGCTGTCTCAGTCGTCTTGTAGAGCGCCCCAACGGTAAGCGTCAGAAGCACTGCTGCGAGCAAGCTGGTGCGGTTCAACACAATGAACGCAGGAGCGAGGCCGATGGGCATGACGTCGATAGCCGTGATGTTTGCAAAGGCGTTCCGCAGAAACCGAGGCGATGAAACGCGCAGGTGAAGCGCGACGCAAATAGAAGCCATGATTAAGTCCACCAGATTGCCTATCGAACCGATGGCGATCGCTCCGATCACCCAGCGTTGGCTAACCGAGCCGGTGGTCTGGTGAAAGGTTGGTGAGGTACCGGCGGCCGTGACAACGATGGTGGATATTACTAGGGCCAGCGATCCAGCTGAGGCGTTGTAGAAGCTCAACAGCATCGGTCGGCGACGCGCGACGTAGTTGAGCAGCGAAATGCAGAACATGGCTGCAGCCGCCGTCGGAATGGGTGCAGATAGGAACAGACAAAGAGAGAAGGTCCAAGAGGTCGATATCTCGCACTTCTTGCTTGGCCCGAGCCAACTCAGTGGGCGCAACCCAGCCAGCAGGGCGAGCGCGGCGAACAGACCGAAGGTCCCGACGTTGCTCGGCCGAAG